>CAZNOE010000112.1:0-12529 GCA_964574525.1 uncultured Bifidobacteriaceae bacterium | reverse complement strand
CGATCCGACGCAAACCGTTTTGCTGGCGAGCGCGCTGTCCGCGCCGAAAACAAGCGGCCAAATCAACTCCAGTGGCGGAACGGCAGAATTTGTCAGTTACGCGCCCAAGCACGTCATCCTGCGCGCGAAGGCCCACTCGCCCTGCGTACTACTGTTGAATGACAAGCACGACCCAAACTGGAAGGTGATCGTGGATGGAAAACCCAGCCCACTTCTTCGATGCAATTACATCATGCGTGGGGTGTTTCTCGAACCCGGCGAACACATGGTTGAGTTCAGTTTCGAGCCGCCGATTGGTGCGCTCTACGTTAGCCTGAGCGCAATAGCACTTGGTCTGGTATTGTCGGGATTCGCGTTGGGAAGCGCCAGACGCTCAACTTCACGATCCGAACCGGAAACCAAACCGGCTTGACGCGGCGCCAAAGAAAAACGGCCCCGGCCGCGCAAAGTCACCTGACTTGCCCGGCTCGCACGATTCTCGGGGCGATAACTACAAAAGTGCGCGGCACCGGGTTGTCCTTGGAGGGGATTTCCCGAACGTCACTCGCGAACTCCAGATGGTTATAGCCAGAACGGGCGTCCAGGCGCAGATTTACCGGCGCGAGTTGACTGGCCCCCAGTTCGGCACTCCAGATTTCCCGGCCGTTCAAGTGAAGGCTGACGCGGCGTGGCGAAAGGCTGGCGACCTGGCAGTTCAGCGAATAAGAAGACGTCAGGGACGTGGACGGATGGAAAAACTTCAGGGAGGCCACGTTGCCGGCCCAATGTTGCTGCCCGGCCGGATTGGCCACCGAGGCAACCCACCCTCGCCCAAAAACCAGCGGGACACGATCCCCCGGTGGCGGCAGTTCGGGCGTGGCCGACGGTTTCAGCAGAACGCAAACCTGTTCGCGCGCTTCGTCTTCGAGGATTTCGCCTCTTCCTGCGGCAGCCAACTGTTTGAGCAGCCCTTCCGCCCGGTCGGGAAGCCAGTTTCGGTTCACATAAATCGCCGCAAAGCCGTATCGCTCGAGCGTTGGGGCCATCTGCTCGCCCGGCATTTTTTCAACTTCCTTCTGCCAGTCTTCGCGGGGCCGTCCTTTGTTCGATCCATACGAGAATCGCATCGTCTTGGAATAAAAATAAGGGCGGAACTGTTCGTAAGCCCGGCCAGGGTCAATGCCGGGTGGTTCCGGGTACGGAACAACCGGCAATTGGAAGACCATCGCCTGGGGCGGTAGTTTGCCTTCCATCGCTTCGGTAAAGGCGCGATCCACCCGGATGCCGCGCGCAATCATGCTCGTTTCCTCCCGGGTCGTGGCTTTCGGCAATTGGTCAAACAGCCCTACGAGCAGAATCATTCCCGCCGCCAGAATTTGCTTTTCGCGCGACCAACGGCGCGCCAACACCGACGCCCGGGAAACCATGAACAACAACACCAGAGCCGAAATAAAAATACTGTAGCGATTGCTGCCCCTGAACAGCGGCATGGTGGCCAGGGCAATCAAGCAATTCAACCCTCCCACCGTTGCATAACCCAGCACCCAGAGCGCCGTGGGAGCGTATGCGGGCAAACGTCCCCGCCCCTTGGCTTTTCGCGATTTGAGGAGCGTCAGGAATGTATGGGCCGCCAACCAGAGCAATCCGGCGATGCCCACCACCCCCAAGTAGGGCGAAAACATTTCTCCCTTGATCCAGGCCTCGCGCGCGTACTTGCTGCCCGCCTGGGCAAAAGCGGTCGCTTTGTGCGCGACCGGAGGGACAAAAAGCTCCATTGGCTTGAGGGCGAACAATTCCGTTTCGTAGTAACCGCGGACCAGGACGTCTGGATTTTTCCCATGAGTCCATCCGTGGCCGAAAGTGTCCAGATTGATTGCCAGAAAACCGACCACGATGATGGCCAGGCAGGCCGCGCCGATTTGCAGGTTCGGCTTACGACGGCGGGTAAGGAGTTGAAATCCCAGCCCAAGGCACAGCATCTGGCCGAACATGTTGAGATTGTAGGGATTCGTCAGCCCCGTCACCGCCGCGGTCGCCAGGCAGATCCACGAGAATTTGCCGCCCCACCGCAGCCGTTTGCTGAAAGCAATCAACCATCCCGTCAGAATACCGAAGGGCACCATGTAGGAGTACGTGTGCATTAGATGGTGCAGAAACCGGTAGGAATGAAAGTAAGTGAAGGCGAACAGCACCGCCCCCACAAACGACCACAACCGCCGGAATCTCAACAAGCGGCAGCACGCGTAGAACGCCAGCGCCGACGTTACATAGCCGAGCAGGACCCCCAGATTGGCGGCGGCGAACAGGCCGAATAGTCTGGCCAGCAGCCCGAGGGAAAAAATCACTTCCTCGCCCCAGACCGGCCAATCGTTCCAATTGCCCGTGTACGGCGCGCCCAGCCGGCTGATGTCCTTGCTCAGAAACGGAATAAAGTCGCCGTCTTGCGCGGACTTGATCCAGCTCATCACCATGAGGCTGTCTTCGTGGTAATCCACTGGCACGGCCCAGGTGTCTGGGGACAATCGGTCGAAATTGAGAGCCCACACGAAAGCCACGGTTAGAGCCAGGGCAAGCACCCGCACCGCCGTCCATTTGGTAAATCTCATACGGATTTCCGATTAAACCTTACCGCCGCCAAGAAGTCACAGCGAATTTTTGGATTCGGAGCGGAGAGCCTGGTCGTTCGTCCGTGACCGGGCGCATGGTGATCGCCCGCCACCGGGCCCGGCTGCGGTCGGCCAATCGCCCATTACCGCGAATCCTTCGCTTTCGGTGATGAGGCGCAAGCGCCCTCGCTCCCAAAACTGCCTGTCCGTTCTGTCTGTTCTGTCTTGCTTCAAGCCTTTGGCATTGATTCTTTGCCGGCGCGGAATACGCTCAGACCGCGACTGTGAGATCAAACGCCCGCAACATCGCTCACGGTCAGCGAGAGACGCTGGTTGAGCCTCGATTTCGAGGGAACGATAGGTTTAACATGAAGGTTGTTATTCTGTGTGGCGGCAGAGGCACGCGGCTGCGGGAGGAAACCGAATTCCGCCCCAAGCCGATGGTGCCCATTGGTAACCAACCAATCCTCTGGCACATCATGAAGTATTACGCCCACTTCGGCCACAAGGAGTTCATCCTGTGCCTCGGCTACAAGGGCGACATGATCAAGGATTACTTCCGCAACTACCTCTGGAACACGTGCGACATTTCGCTCTCGCTCGGCCGCCAGGCGAAGTTGAAATTCCACGACCGGCACAAAGAGGAAGACTGGACTGTGACCCTCGCCGACACCGGCCCGGAATCCATGACCGGCTACCGGCTCAAGCTCGTGCAACGCTACATTCCCAAGGGCGAAACTTTTCTGTTCACCTACGGCGACGGCCTCTCGAACATTGACATCAACTCCTCCATCAAGGAGCACCGACGCTCCGGCAAAACCTGCACCGTCTCGGCGGTGCATCCGTCTGGACGCTTCGGCGCGCTCATCATCGAACCCGGCGGCACCATCCATGAATTCGCCGAGAAGCCGCCGATGGAACAGGCTTACATCAACGGCGGCTACATGGTCTGCGATTACCGAGTGTTCAAGCATCTGCCCGACGACCCGAAGGTGATGTTCGAGCGCGAGCCGATCAGCAGCATGGTACGCAAAGGCCAGCTCCACTCCTATCGCCACGAAGGATTCTGGCAGCCGATGGACACCTTCCAGGAATCGCAATACCTCAACCGTCTCTGGAACGACGGCCAGGCGCCGTGGAAGGTCTGGTAATTTTTCTTCGCCGCCCATGTCCGCAAAATCCAAAGCCACGGTGAAGGCCCGCGCGGCCAGCGGGCCGTTCGGCGGCGTCTTCGGCGGAAAAGAAGTTTTTGTCACAGGCCACACTGGTTTCAAGGGCGCATGGATGTGCGAATGGCTCCTGAGCCTCGGTGCGAAAGTCAACGGCTACAGCCTGCCAGCGCCCACGGATCCATCGCTGTTCGATCAACTCGGCCTGGCGGCGCAGCTCAATCACATCGAAGGCGACGTGCGCGATGCCGACGAACTGGCGCGGGCGGTGCAGCAGGCGCAACCGGATTTTATTTTCCACCTCGCCGCCCAACCGCTCGTCCGCGAGTCCTACCGCACGCCGGTCGAAACCTACGAGACGAACGTGATGGGTAGCATCCATCTGCTTGAGGCGGCGCGCACGCTCAAGAAATCCTGCGCCGTCGTCTGCGTCACCACCGACAAATGTTACGAGAACCGCGAATGGGTCCACGGCTATCGCGAGGAAGACCCGCTCGGCGGCTACGATCCTTACAGTTCGAGCAAAGCCGCGGCGGAAATCGCCATCGCGGCGTGGCGGCGTTCTTTTTTCAAAAGTCATCCGGTCAAAGTGGCCAGCGCCCGCGCGGGCAACGTCATCGGCGGCGGCGATTGGGCGGCGGATCGAATTGTGCCGGACTGCGTGCGCGCCTTGCAGAAACGCCGGGCGATTGCCGTGCGGAACAAACACGCCACGCGCCCGTGGCAGCATGTACTCGAACCGTTGAGCGGTTATCTCTGGCTCGGCGCGCTGCTGGCAAAACCGTCGCTGGGCCGTTTCCCGCAGGAGAAGATTTGTTCCGCCTTTAACTTCGGCCCCGGCCACGATGCAAACCGCACGGTCGCCGAACTCGTGGAGGAAATTCTCAAGCACTGGCCCGGACGCTGGGAGGATCGCAGTGACTCGAAAGCCGTTCACGAAGCGGGCCTGTTGCAACTCACCACCGACAAGGCCAACGCGCTGCTCCGCTGGTCGCCCGCGTGGAGTTTTGCCGACGCCATCCGCGAAACGATCCAGTGGTATCGCGCGGCGGATAAAAAACCCTCTTCCGCTGATTTGCGCCGGCTAACACTGCACCAGATTGGCGACTACCGCGCCGCCGCGCGCCGCCTGAAAATTCCCTGGGCCGTCTGACGATTCACCACATGGACGCGCGCGCCGAACGCCACCGCATCGTCCTCACCGGCGTCACGGGCACGCTGGGCCGCAGCGTGCAGGACGAACTCACCGCGCAACCCGGCGTGAAACTGCTCGCCTTGCTCCGCGACAAATCCCGCCTCGCCAAGACCCACGCCACCGTGCGCTACGAGTGCGTGGATTTTCTCGACGCGAATTCGCTCGCCGCGTTGGTTCAAGATTTTCAGCCGACTGCCTTCATTCATTGCGCCGCGACCGGAATGCAAACCCCGCGTCCGGCGTGGGCCGAACTGGTCCGCTTCAACGTGGACGTCAGCGTGCAACTCTGCGAAATCGTTTCGCGCGTTCCAAAGTGCGAGTTCATTTTCATCACCACGGGCCTGGCGTATGGCGACCAGGGCCGGGCCTTGCGCGAGGACGACCCGCTGGACACGCAACATCCCTACGCGGCAACCAAGGCGGCGGCGGAAACGCTGATGCGCTCGACGGCGGCGGAATTGGGCGTGCCGCTGACGATCTTCCGTCCGTTTTCCTTCTCCGGCGCGGGCGACGCGGGCACGCGGCTGTTTCCATCCTTGCTGCGCGCTGCCGCCGAAAAACGACCGTTTGATCTTTCGCCTGGCGACCAGCGTCGCGACCATTGCGCCGTCGCTGACATCGCACGCGGAGTCGTTTTGTCATTGGACAAAAAATCTACGCCCTCGGCACCGCGCGTCTTCAACCTCGGCAGCGGCAGCGCGGCCACGCTCAAGCAACTGGTCGAAGGCGTCGTGGCAGAACTGGGCCTGGACGTGCGGCTGAATTTTGGAACACGCGACCATGCGCGCTTCGAGCCGAAATATCTCGTGGCCGACATCGCCCGCGCTCGGACGCAGCTCCAGTGGCAGCCGCAAACTAATTTCGCCCACGCCATCTGGCAACTGGCGCGGGAATCGTTTCCCTCGTTGAAAATCAAAGAACCCCGGCAACAACCATAAGCGCGACCGACCAGAATCCGGAACTCAGCATCGTCCTTCCCGCTTACGAGGAGGCCGCGAACCTCACCGTCTTGATCCCGCAACTCCACGCCGCAGCCAAGGGCCTGACCGGCAGCTACGAAATCCTCGTCGTGGACACCGAACAACCGCACGACGACACGCCGGCGGTTTGCGGTCAACACGCCGCCCGCTACATTGCGCGCCGCGGGGGAAATCTTTACGGCCACGCCATCCGCACCGCGCAGGCCGAGGCGCGCGGGAAGTACGTCGTCTTCATGGACGCCGACGGTTCGCACAATCCCGCCTTTGTGCCGTCGCTCTGGCGTTATCGCGAGGAAGCCGACCTCGTCATCGCGTCGCGTTACGTGAGCGGCGGCAAGACCGAGAATCCGGCGGTGTTGATCTTCATGAGCCTCACGGTCAACCACGTCTTCCGGTTTTTCCTCGGGCTGAACTGCCTCGATGTTTCCAACAGCTACCGGCTTTATCGCGGCGACGACCTGCGCGCTCTCCGGCTCAAGTGCAACCATTTCGACATCGTGGAGGAAATTCTCGTGAAGCTGGTGTTCGCCCACAAAACCTACCGCGTGAAGGAAGTCCCGTTCGTGTTTGAAAAGCGCAAAGCCGGGAAAACGAAGCGCAATTTGTTGCTGTTTGCCCTCGGTTATGTTGTTACCTTGCTGCGCCTGCTGAAACTGAAACTGGAAGCTCGTCGCGAAGCGCGTTGATCCGTCATGAAGAAATCGGCCCTGGTCACGGGTGGGTGTGGATTCGTTGGCAGCAACGTCGCCGCGCGATTGCTGCGCGACGGCTGGCGCGTCACGCTCTTCGATAATCTGGGCCGCCACGGTTCGGCGGAAAATCTCCACTGGCTGCTGTCGCAGGGCGCGAAGGAATTCGTCCACGGCGACATCCGCAACGCGCACGATGTGGCCCGCGTCATCGGCAACACGCAGCCGGAAGTCATCTTCCATCTCGCCGGCCAGGTGGCAATGACGACTTCGATGGAACATCCGCGCCGCGATTTTGAAACCAACGCCGTCGGCTCGCTGAACGTGCTCGAAAGCGTCCGGCAGGCGAAGCTCAAACCGGTCATCGTCTATTCCTCGTCCAACAAGGTTTATGGCGAACTCGTCGGCGTGAAGTTGAAGGAAGAGGCGATGCGCTACACCGCGCCGGATTTTCCCGAAGGTGTGGATGAGAACGCGCCCCTGGATTTCCAGACGCCCTACGGCTGCTCGAAGGGCGCGGCTGACCAATACATGCTCGACTTCGCCCGCTGCTACGGCCTGAACACGGTGGTCTTCCGCCACTCGACGATTTTCGGCGTGCGACAGTTCGCTACGTTCGATCAGGGCTGGGTCGGCTGGTTCTGCCAACAGGCCCTCGCGGTGAAACAGAATCCGAAGCGCGAGCCGTTCACGATTTCCGGCGACGGCAAGCAGGTGCGCGACCTGTTGTTCGTGGACGACGCGGTGAACTGCTACCTCGCCGCCGTCGAGCACATCGAAAAAGTTCGCGGCCAGGCGTTCAACATCGGTGGCGGCATGGGCAACAGTTGTTCGCTGCTGGAGTTCCTGGAGTTGCTGGAAAAATTCACCGGGGCGAAACTCAAGTATCGCCGGCTGCCCTGGCGGCACAGCGATCAGAAGTTTTTCGTAGCCGACATCGGCAAGGCAAATCGTCTCCTGAAGTGGTCGCCGCGCTTGAACAAGCAGGACGGTGTCAAACTCATGCTCGCCTGGGCGGAACAAATCAACGATGCCACGACCCAACCATGAAGCCCGCCGCCAAATCATGGCCGCCATCCCCGCCAAAAAATTCGCGCGCCCTCCGCTTCACCAAATGGTCAGTCGCGCGGCTGGTGGGGATGGTTCTGATCGTGTGGTGCGTCTGGTGTTACACTTGGAACCGCGCGCCGGGGAACTGGTCCGTGCCGGTGGATTACGGCGAGGACAGCCTCATGGTGATGGGCTGGATTCAGTCAGCGGCGGAGGGCGACTTCGTTCCGTTTCTCTCCAAGGACATTCACCGGCTTGGCACGCCTTACGTCGGGAACTGGAACGACTGGCCGGTCTGGGGCGAGGAATTGATTTACGGACTGGGGCTGCTGGCGCGGTGGGTGGGTTTGTTTCAAGCCGCCAACTACGGCGGGCTGTTGGGGCATCTGGTTTCGGCGCTGGCGTTTTGTTTTTGCTGCCGCCTGATGCGGTTTCGCTGCGAGTGGTCGTTTGTCGCCGCCATTTTGTTTTCGTTCACTACTTCCACACGTACCGCAGCCTGCATCATTTGCTGCATGTCTATTCGCACGCGGTGCCGCTGGCGATCCCGACCGCCCCGTCTCACGACCAATTAGGAATTGAGTTGGTCGTTTGATTCCTTCATTCTGTACAGTCATTGTCACTATGAGTAATCGGAAAGATTTGCGGCAAAAAATCCTCGGACTCGTGCGCGAGTTCCATGCGGCGGACGGTCAGAAAACCTTTCGTCCCGGCGAAGACCTTGTGCGTTACGCGGGCCGGCACTTCGATGAGCAGGAGTTGGTTCATCTGGTGGACTCGTCGCTCGACTTCTGGTTGACGGCGGGCCGCTATGCAGATGAGTTTGAAGCCGGTCTTGCCGACTTCCTCGGCATTCCCCACGCCCTGCTCGTCAACTCCGGCTCATCCGCGAACCTTGTAGCATTTTCCGCCCTCACGTCGCCCAAACTCAAGGACCGCGCGGTCAAGTCCGGCGATGAAGTCATTACCGTTGCTGCGGGCTTCCCGACCACGGTGAATCCGATCATCCAGAATCGCGCCGTGCCGGTGTTCGTGGATGTGGAACTCGGCACCTACGTGCCGGCATTGGAAAAGATCGCCGCCGCGCTCAGCCGGAAGACAAAAGCTGTGATGATCGCGCACACCATGGGCGTGCCTTACGCCGTGCGCGAGTTGCGCGCGTGGTGCGATCAGCATAAGCTCTGGCTCGTCGAGGACAATTGCGACGCGCTTGGCTCGCGTTATGACGGCCAGCTCACGGCCACATTTGGCGATCTGGCCAGCTTCAGTTTCTATCCAGCGCATCACATCACGATGGGCGAGGGCGGTGCCGTGGCGACGGGGAACGAAGATCTGGCCCGCATCGCGCGCAGTTTCCGCGATTGGGGGCGCGACTGTTATTGCGCCGCGGGCGAAAACAACACCTGCGGTGTGCGCTTCGCCCAGCAGTTCGGTTCGTTGCCGTTCGGCTACGATCACAAGTATGTTTACAGCCACATCGGCTACAACTTGAAGGTCACCGACATGCAGGCGGCCATCGGCGTGGCGCAGTTGAAGAAGATCGAAGAATTCGCCGCCGCAAGGAAGCGCAACCACGCCGCGCTCGAAGCTGGCCTCAAGAAGCAGGAGCAGCATTTGATTTTGCACACCGCGCCGCCGAAAGCCGATCCCTCGTGGTTTGGTTACGTGATCACGGTGCGTCCAACCGCGCCGTTTAAACGGATCGAATTGGTCAGCGCACTCGAGACGGCGCGCATCGAAACCCGCAATTTGTTCTGCGGAAATCTCCTGCGCCACCCGGCTTATGCTGACATTGAGCATCGCGTTGTCGGTCCGCTGACCAACAGCGACATCATCACAACGAGCACGTTTTTCATTGGTGTTTACCCGGGACTGACGGAGGCGATGATCAAGCACATCCTCGCCGTGTTCGACAAGTTCATTGCGGAGAAGACCGCCCGATGAGTCTGGCGCGGAAAATTCGCTGTACCGTCGAATCGGTGGTCAGTCACGGCGGCAGAGTTTACACGGTGGACCTCGCGCCGGCTTCCATGTTGCCGCCGTTTCGCCCGGGCCAATTCCTGCACCTCACTGTGGATGAATACGATCCCGGCAGTTTCTGGCCGGAGTCGCGCGTGTTCTCCATCGCCAGCTCGCCGCTCGAAAAAAAGCGCATCCGGATCTGCTACTCGGTGAAAGGCCGCTATACGACGAAGATGGAGCAGGTCCTCAGGCCGGGCGGTGAAGTGTGGATCAAACTGCCGTACGGCCAATTCTTCATTGATGATTCAATGGACGCTGTGCTGCTCGCGGGCGGAACGGGCATCAGCGCATTTACCGCGTTCATCGAAGCGTTGAAGCCCGAGAGCAAGAGTCCGGTATGGCTCGCTTATGGTGCACGCAGTCCGGAATTGCTGTTGTTCGAGGAAATGATGCTCGCGCAACTCGCGAAAGTGCCGAACTTCCACTTGTTGCTGTTCACCGAGAACAATTCCGATCAACTGGCAAAGATGCTGACCGGTTTGGCGAAGCCACCGGTCTGCCTCGCGGGCCGCGTTTCGCTTGACGCCGTCTGGCGGCACGTGCCGCAACCCGCCAGCAAGGTCTTTTACATTTCCGGCCCGCCCGCCATGCTGAATTCTCTGTCCGACGGATTGGGCGACCGCGCCATTGCGCCTGAAAACATCCGCACAGACGCATGGGAATGACTTTCGTGCATGGCGCGCTACGCTCTTTCATGCTGTGGCCAGGTTTTCTCCAGCACTGGTGAACGTTGCGAGCGTATATCGGTCCGCCAGTCCGGTCGCGCTTTTCACC
Source organism: uncultured Bifidobacteriaceae bacterium (assembly GCA_964574525.1). GTDB lineage: Bacteria > Verrucomicrobiota > Verrucomicrobiia > Limisphaerales > JADLHS01 > WYBW01. Next base: position 2,065 of record CAZNOE010000112.1, on the reverse strand, counting down.
AAGATGCCCAGTGCCCACCGAATGTGAACACGAGATAATTCGTGGTCCACTGTTTCGCTCTTCGCCACCTCGCCGGCGCCAGCATTTGCGTTATCCGCAAAACGAAGTACTCCACTTGGGCGGCATACGTGGCGCGCTGCGAAGGCAATGAGAATTTCGCTAGATGCACCATGATATCCCATGATTTGGGCTACGCCCTGGTCTCCCATCGCGAAAAATGCTCCAAAGAGCGATGCGCTGAAACTTGCGGGGAAAGCAAAGCGCGCGGCGGTGCGATACAAGGCCCACCTTCCCCCAGCCGGCCGAACTGAATCCCGCTGGCTGCGGTGGAGTGTCTTGACCGCGAGTACTGTCGCCAAAATGACGAATGGCACCGCCAGAGTACTTAGTCCCTTAGCAGAAAAATGTCGCGCAAAGTGCGCAACATCTTTCGTGAAACCGTGAGTCGTCTTGTGTATGATGCGGATGCTCAGATTGAGCAATGTTTACGCGCCTCTGGCGCGACTCCACCTGCGCGAGCAGGAACAATGGACGCGATTGTGATAAGGCAAACATTCGCGTCAACCTTGACAGGCCGATGGCTGTGCATACTTCGATTTCCATTTTTCAACTCTTGGTTCCGGCTACGCCGGGTTAGGGCCAGAACGCTTCCTGGCAAACCATCGAACCATTTTTGTATCCGGTACGGGTAACTCGCCCGACGCATGGAAATACCAATTGCCCAAAGGAAAGTCGGCATGAACAGCGGCACGACGAGCATCGCAAAAGTAAGCCGGCGCAAAGGAAACTTCTTCAACCCCAAACCCACCCCCACGGGCCAGGAGAAGATCAACGTGCAACACAGTATCCAAAATCCCTGCGCCAAGCTACGTTTGAAAGCCATTAGAAATGGTCCGCGAGAGATTTCAACGATCGACGCTGTTGAGTTTGCTGAACTTGTCGAGACAATGAGCCAGATCGTCGGGAACAACACGATTCCAAAAACCAAGTTTAATCCGACCCAACGCCAGTGGCCGTTCTTCTCCAGGCTTGATGCAAAATTCATCGCGTGCTCTGATCAAGGAAGGTCATCCAAGTGGATGCTTTACAAGGAACGACGACTCACTTCCCGCTTTGCTGTTCTACCCATTCTTTGAGAAAACCGTTGTTCAACTCTTCCAATTGGCTCGCCAGCTTGGGGTAATCAAGCTTCATTTTGCGTAGATTTTGCAATGACTTCGAAAAAAGTTTCGGCGGCGGAATTCCTGGGTGCAACGGAATTTGAGCAGCGTCGCTTTCCGCCAGCAGGCGCTCCACCTCTGCGGAGAGGAGGAAATCGATGAACTTCTTTCCGTTCGTTGCATTTGGTGCATGGGCAATCAGAACGGCTGCGCTCGGCACAACCAGCGTTCCGAACCCATCTTGATCGGGCAAAACGAAATCCACTCGCTGACCATCCTGGATGGCAACGTTCACATCGTCGCTGTCGGTCAGCCCTATGAGAAAATCGCCAGCGGCCACTCGGCGACGCACTTCTCCGTTACTGGAAAGCATTTTTACGCGGTTTGTCAAAAGCCCCGCAAAAAATTCTCGCGTTTTTTCTTCTCCTAGCACCTGAAACAAGGCTGCCGCATGCATTGACGTTGTACCAAACAGCGGGTTAGCGATGCATGCCTTTCCAGCAAAGCGCGGATCCAAAAAGTCAAAAATGGATTTGAGGGGCAGACCGTTTTCTAACAGGCTTTTATTGAAAACGATTACTCTCATCCGCGCGGAAAAGGCGGCATAGTGCGTTTCTGGGTCACTGTATTCTTCATGGGAACCGTGTGTTCGAGGCGGACGATATGCTGTAGAAACGCCTCTGCGTTTCAAAACAGCAGCACGAACCGTATCCCCACTCCAAAATACATCCGCTCTTGGCCGACCCATTTCTGCAATGAGGCGATTTAGGAGTCCGGTGCTCTTAGTCTCCTCCGAATCAGAAACCAACTTTACTTGGATGCCAGTTCGCTTTGTAAAGAGTTCAGCGATCTACGCCGAACCAGCCTTGGACGAAAGGCACTCAAATAACTTCCGGGTTGTTCTT
>CAZNOE010000111.1:0-12559 GCA_964574525.1 uncultured Bifidobacteriaceae bacterium | reverse complement strand
CCTGGTTCGCTTTTACCGGTGTATTCCAATCTGCATACAACTTCTGGATGATGCCAGAAATCTGGCTGCCCACCGTGATGTTGGTAACGGGATTCAACTGGCCTGTGGCCGTGACCGTCTGTATGAGGTCGCCGCGCGCCACTTTTGCGCTTTGAAACTCCGGCTGATCGGCCTGCCGATCGGCGAAAATCAAAAAGGCGCCGCCCGCAGCCGCCAACACCACGAGAATGACCAGCCACTTGAACCAACGACGTTTTCGATTGTTTGCCATAACAGTGCTGCCGGGTTAGACGCTCGAACTGTGAAATTGGTGAAAAATAATTTCTGCGGGCCGCCAACGCGAGCGAATAGTCGCCGGAAAACCAGGCCACCGCAAGTCCCGCGCGCGGGGTAGTGGGCCTCCCGCCCGCGCGCGATTTTGCGACAAGATGCTTGCACTGTCTGGAGAGCGCGGATAAAAGCTATCGACCAGCCGCAGATCCTTGTATGCAACCGGCCACCAATGCCCCGCGTGGTTTCACGCTCATCGAGTTATTGGTGGTCATCGCGATCATCGCGATCCTCGCCGCCCTGTTGCTGCCCGCCTTGACCAGGGCCAAATCCAAGGCGCACCAGATCGCCTGCCTCAACAATAACCGCCAGCTCCAGTTCTGCTGGCAGATGTACTGCGACGAAAACCAGGACACCATGCCGGCCAATGAGGCCTTGCTCCCCAGCGGCGCACGCGCGAGCTTGACCACCGGGGCCAGTTCCTGGTTGCTCGGCAACGCGTGGACGGACACCTCCTTGACTAACATTCAGCAGGGCGCGCTGTTCCGGTACAACCAATCGGTCAATATCTACAAATGTCCCGCCGACACCTCCACCGTCCTCGATCAGGGAAATATCCCCCGCACGCGCAGCGTGTCCATGAGCATGTATATGAACGTGCGCCCGGATCCGGCCGACTCCGACTCCCGCAAGTGCTGGCACAAGCTGGCTCAGATTCAAAACCCGGGCCCCAGCCGGGCCCTCGTGTTCATTGACGAGCACGAGAAGAGCATTCAGCAGAGCGCTTTTGGCATCAACGCACCCAACCAATGGTGGCTCTTTGGCACGTCGCAGTGGACGTGGATCAGTTTTCCCGCCACGCGACACAATAAGGGTTGCACGTTCACTTTCGCCGACGGACATGCCGAAACCTGGCGCTGGCTGGAACCGAACACGATGCGGATCAGCGGCCTGAATACCTGGATTGTTCTGCAATTGGCGGCGGCACGCGATCAAGACCGCGACCTGGGCCGGCTTTTCCAGGCGGTGCCGGCGAAGGTGCCGATCTTTTGACCCTGGGACGTTTGGACTTTGAACTTTGGGCTTCACCCGGGAAAAGGTAGCATCCGCGCGTGCTCAATCAGTTGACAACTCATCTTGCCGCGTCGCGTTCGCTTGACGCCGACCAGGTGCGTCTGGCCGTCGGGCAACTCGTTGATGAAGGCGTTTCCGCGACGTTGAAGGCGGAGTTCCTGACAGCACTGGCTCGCAAAGGCGAAACGATTGAGGACATCGCCGGGTTCGCACGCGAGCTACGGGATAGGTGCATCGCGGCCCCGCTCGATCCTGAAACCCGCGCCCGCGAAATCCTCGACGTGTGCGGCACGGGGGGCGACCGCTTGGACACATTCAACATTTCCACGACCGTTGCCATCGTGTGCGCCGCGGCAGGCGTCATCGTGGCCAAGCACGGCAATCGCGCCATCACCTCGCAGGCCGGCAGCGCGGACGTGCTCGAAGCGCTGGGCGTGCGGATTGATTTGCCGCCAAGCGACGCCGCTCGTTCATTGCGCGAGCACGGCTTCGCGTTTTTCTTTGCGCCGAATTATCATCCCGCCTTCAAACACATCGCCCCGGCGCGCAAGCTTTGCGCCGAGCGCGGGCAGCGGACGATTTTTAATTTTCTCGGTCCGCTGCTCAACCCAGCCCGCCCCAGCGCGCAGCTCGTGGGCGTGCCGCGCCCGGAGTTGTGCGAACCCATCGCGCACGTGCTGCAATCGCTCGGCGTGCGGCGCGGAATGGTGGTCAGTGGGGAAGTGTCAGGTGCGAAGGGTCAGGTATCAGGTGCGGCATCGCTCGACGAGCTTTCCACGCTTGGGCCGAACACCGTCGCCGAATTCTACCAGGAACACGGCTTCATCACCTCGGTCTTGTCGCCGGACCAATTTTCAGTGCAGGCAGCGGCGCTCGCGGATTTGTTGGGAAGTGATCGGCAAGCAAATGCAGAAATCGTTCGCCGCATTTTACATGGTGATGAGCGCGGGCCGAAGCGCGACGCGGTGTTGCTCAATGCCGGCGCAGCCTTGCTCGTTGCCGGTCGGGTCCGCTCCATCAGCGAAGGCTGGGAACTGGCGGCGGAAACCATTGACGGCGGCCAAGCGCAGGCCAAGCTCAGGGAACTGGTGGCTCGTTGATATTTTCGCCACACGAGTTTGTCCTTTCCGGGCTTGCTTAAACGGGCAGCACAGAATACGGATAGCGTCCGGTGGCAGCGGCGGGCCACGCGATCATAGCGGAATGGAGAACCGAGCCATGTATAAAATCATCGGCGCAGACGGCAAGGAGTACGCTCCCATTCCCGCCGGGCAACTTCGTCAATGGCTCAAGGAAGGCCGCGTCAACTCGCAGACCAAAGTCAAATCCGGCGACACCACCGATTGGCAGACGCTGGCGGCTCTGCCGGAGTTTGCCAACGCCCTGGGCGGAGATAACCCGCCGCCTATTGCTGCGTCTCCTGCGACCTCCTCGGGCAGCGGCGGATTGAACGTGATCATCCCTTACAAAAACGCGCGGGCGCTGATTGCCTATTATCTCGCCGTTTTTTCGCTCATTCCTTTTCTCGGAATACCGCTCGGTCTCGCCGCATTTGTCTTGGGAATTCTGGGATTGAAATTTCGCCGGCAACATCCCACAGCGGGTGGCACGGTCCACGCGTGGATCGGCATCGTTCTCGGCGGGCTTTGCGGATTTGGTTATCTCGCGTTGGTGTTCTGGGTGATCGTCGCGGCAGCGACCCGGCATTAATCTGCGACTTCACACCGCATGTTCAAGATCACCGGACGGCAAGGGAATGCGGTTGCTATCCGCAAAGCATCTGCGGCAGGACTCAATAAAGGCGCGCCCAGACAGAACACGCTGCGCTGGGAGCCTTGACTAATCGCGCCGAATGCGCCATTGCATCGGCAAATCTGAAAGGCACGCCATGTATAAAATCATCGGAGCAGACGGCAAAGAATACGGGCCGATCACGGCCGAACAGGTCCGCCAATGGGTCGCCGAAGGCCGCGCCAACGCGCAGACCAAAGTGCTGCCCGAAGGGGCGACCGAATGGAGAGCACTCGGTGAATTTCCCGAACTGGCAACTGCGGCCAGCATTGCTCCATTGCCTCAGCCGGCCTATCAACCCGGCGTCGTCGCCGCCACGGACCAGGTCAATGGACCAGCCATTGGATTGATCATCACCGCCGTTCTCGGCTTTTTAGTCCAACTGGCGGCATTGCTGATAAACGTCCTCGGTGTTTCATTCGGCGCCATGCAGTCACGCCGGGGGGATGCGTGGATGAACATGTTCTCCGGCACGATCGGCATCGCGAGCAGCATCATCACCATGCTCATCGCGGGATTAATTCTCTTCGGAGCACTGAAGATGAAAAAGCTGGAGTCCTACGGATGGGCAATGACTGCCAGCATTCTGGCGCTGGCCCCCTGCATCTCGCCCTGCTGCCTCGTCGGATTGCCCATCGGCATCTGGGCGCTGGTGGTGCTGGCGAAGCCGGAAGTGAAAAGCGCGTTCCATTGAGCGCGTTTCATCTCATGAATTCCGCAGCCCAGGCTGATCCATTGGACGCCGAGGGTCTTCCGCCCAAACTGAAGGAGCAGCGTCACCGTAATTCCTCCATTGTTGCCTTGGTCCTGCTTGCAGCAATGGGCATCGCAGGAATTCTGTTTTTCTTCAATCCGGCCGAGCATGGCTTTTATCCGGTATGTTACTTTCACGTGGCGACCGGGTTGAATTGTCCGGGCTGCGGCGCGCTGCGGGCGATGCATCAATTGCTCCACGGACATGTCGTCGAGGCGGCGCGACTCAACGCACTGTTAATTCCATGCCTGGCATATTTGGGATGGCTTACGGCGCTCTTTGTTACAGCGCGCCTGCGTGGGCAGCCGGCGAGCTTAGCGGTCCGCCCTGCCTGGCTCTGGACTTTTCTCTGCGTCGCGGTCGTCTTCACCCTCCTGCGCAACCTCCCGGGTTTCGCGTGGCTGGCGCCATGACGTCCGCACGGGTTTGCGGTGGCGCCCACAATCGCCGACAGACTCGACAGTCGGCTACAACCTGAATGCGTATGTATAAAATCATTGGAGCTGATCAAAAGGAGTACGGCCCCCTTGCCGCTGACCAAATCCGCCAATGGATTGGCGAAGGCCGCCTCAACGGTCAAACCAAGGCGCAAGCTGAAGGGAGTGGCGAATGGAAAACATTGTCCGACTATTCTGAGTTTGGCGCTGCCTTGGCGCCGCGAGCCGCGCTGTCGCCGCCGCCGCTTGCCGAAATGGCGAACGCGGAGGCGCTGGCCGCTCAAATTCTCGCGCGCGATTACCACGTGGACATCGGCAGTTGCTTTAGCCGGGGCTGGCAATTGGTGCAGCGCCATTTCTGGCTGACGGTCGGCGCAAGTTTCCTCATTGTTTTGATATCAATCGTTATCGAGCTTATCCCCATCCTGGGATGGTTCGCGGGTCTGGTGTTCAGTTTTGTGTTTTGGGGTGGAGTGGATTGGATGTTCCTTAAATTGATACGCGGGGAAAAGTCCGGTTTGGGCGACGCCTTTGCGGGTTTTAGCATTGGATTTGTTCAGTTGATGCTGGCCAGCATCGTGTCTCAATTGCTCTTTGGCGTTGGGCTGTTGTTATTAATTCTTCCCGGAATTTACCTGCTGGTAGCCTGGTTTTTCTTCACCCCGTTATTGGTGATGGATAAGCGGCTGGAGTTCTGGCCGGCAATGGAATTGAGCCGCAAGGTAGTGACCAGACACTGGTGGCAGTTTTTTGGCCTGTTGCTGCTTCAGTTGCTCGTGCTTTTGGCCGGATTGATCGCTCTGGGCGTCGGAGTGTTTATTGCATTGCCCATCATTACTGCCGCCACCGTTTACGCATACGAGGACATCTTCGGTCGGCCAGCTGCACCACGCACCTTGCAGGCATCGCGACCCGCTTGACGACTTGAGCGCATTGCTGGCACGCTCGCCTCATGTATAAGATCATCGGCGGCGACCAGAAACATTACGGTCCTGTTTCCGCGGACGAATTGCGGCAGTGGATCGCCGAGGGCCGGCTCAGCGGTTACTCTTTGGCCCTGGCCGAAGGCGGCACGGAATGGAGACCACTCACGGCGTTTCCTGAATTTGCCGCGGCCCTCAGCGCTCAAACTGCAGCACGGCCACCGGTCGCTACTACGGCGACGGACCCCACCCAATCGGCCAATCAAATTCTCGCGCGCGAACCCGAGCTGCGCATCGGCGAGTGTTTGAGTGGCGGGTTCAGCTTTTTGGCGTCGAATTCCGGTTTTGTCTTCGGTGCGGTCTTCGTGGTCTGGTTGCTCAACACAGTGATGATGTTCACGCCGTTCATCGGCGGCATCGCGCACTGGTTGCTCAGCGGTGTGTTGATGGGCGGACTCTACCTGGCCTGCCTGCGCCGGCTGCGGGGAGAATCCGCGTCGGTAATCAGCGTGTTTGACGGATTCAAACTCTGCTTCGTGCAATTGATGCTCGCGGGCGCGCTGACGAAGCTGCTGGAGCAAATTGGCCTTGCCTTCTGCTTCCTGCCCGGAATCTACCTGCTCGTCGCCTGGCTGTTCGCGCTGCCGCTCGTGGCGGACAAGCGCCTGGAATTCTGGTCGGCGATGGAGCTGAGCCGCAAAGTCGTCAACCGCGTTTGGTTTGAGGTGTTCCTGCTGATGCTCGTCACGTTTCTCCCTGTTCTCCTATTCCAACTCTACAGCACGGTAAAAGTGGGAGCGCTGGTCATGGATATTTTTCGCAACGCGGACTTCGATCCGGTTCGACTGATGACAGCGATTCGGGAGCGCATGGGTGAAATCATAAAGATGTCGGTGCAGGTGGCGGTGATTGGTCAGATTGTTCTTCTTTTCAATCTCTTTTATGCCGTCGGTGTTGTGGTGCGCGCGTATGAAAATCTCTTTGGTGCTCGGAAACCGTGAAGGTTTGAGCCGGCAAACCGCGCGCGGCTGCGTGGCCACAAATATGGCACTGCCGGGTTTTGGTTCGCTCATGGCTGGCCACCCGGTGGGCTATGCTCAAGCGGCCCTTACGGTGGTAGGATTCGGATTGACGCTGGTATTCGGTTCGAAGGCCATCATTTGGTTTTTCACCAACTGGTCAATGATCTACGGCCCGGAGCCAGATCCGGTGGAAACAATGACGGGCATATGGCGGGAAACGCGGTGGGCGTGGGCTGGCATCGCGATGTTCGCGTTTGCGTGGCTGTGGAGCTTGACGACGAACGCGGCGATTTTACGCACCGCCCGAAGTGACAACGACGCGAGCAAGCCCCCAAAGTTAATTTGAAGATAGGAAGGCGGCGGCGACCGTTCTCGGGTACTCGCGCGGACCCAAGTGTAGCCTTTATTTCCTTCAAGTTCGTCCTTTTGCTTTCCGAACAACGTGTGGCATTGGTTAGGCATGGCAAAACTCAACGCATCCCAAATCAAAACTGCGCTCAAGACCGTGCCGGATTGGAAAAAGAAAGGCTCGACCATCACGCGCACTTTTCAATTCAAGGATTTTCCGATGGCGATCAAATTCGTCAACGCCGTCGCCAAGCTCGCGGAAAAGGCGTGGCACCATCCGGACATTGATATTCGCTGGAACAAGGTGACGCTCACGCTCACGACGCACGACGCCGGCGGCCTCACGGAAAAGGATTTCAAGCTCGCGAAGCAGTTTGACGGACGAGTGTGAAGTTGCTGCGATCGTGAACGACCCGGTTAAAACTCGTCGGCAAGCTCTCCATTTGTATGTTCGGGATTGGGAATGAGCCTTTGATTCTTGCAGTCCACCACCCAATCCAAATCTTCCAGCGGAATCTGGCCGACGATGTTCGGCAGCGAATCCGCGATTTCCACAACGTCGAATCTGCCGGTGCGGCCTTGTATTTCCAGAGCGACCGGCGAGAAAACAGTCCGCGCTTCGGAACGATTTGACATCGTGCGCGTCTTGAGTTCACCGACGGGTCGGAGGCCGAGCTCTCGAATGATCGATGACTTCAGATAGAATTTCACCGCACCAGTATCCACCAGCGCGTCGGTTTCGAGGGCGCGTGGCTTTTCGGTTCGGGCGCCGTTAGCCAGCAGAGCGAGGTCATCCCAGTTGGCAACCTTGATTCTCGTCATCACCTTTCCCATATCGTTTTTCATGTGGTTAAGCTAACCTGCCTGCGCAGCTTGGCAATAGTGCCGGGTCTTTCGCTTTTTCCAAGATGTTTCACTGTATGAAAGAGATTTGATTGTTCATTCTCCATTCTGCATCCTGCCTTCATCGTGAACATCCCGGAGCATCGCAAGGCGATTGACAAGCTGGACGAACAGATCGTGCGCCTGCTCAACGATCGCACCAAGCATGTGCTGGCCATCGGCGAAATGAAGCTTAAGGCCGGCGAGGAAATCTACGTCCCACACCGCGAACGCGCCGTCCTCCAGCGCATCTGCCATTTCAACCAGGGGCCGATGACGGGCGATCAACTCCGCGCCGTTTATCGCGAAATCATGTCCAGCGCGCTCGCCTTGGAAAAGACGCTGACCATCGCCTATCTCGGGCCGGAGGCGACGTTCACGCATCAGGCCGCCATTCGCCGCTTTGGTTCGAGCCTGCGTTACACCGCGCAGAAAACCATCGGCGACGTGTTCACCGAGGTCAGCAAACACCGCGCGGATTACGGCGTCGTGCCCGTCGAAAATTCCACCGAAGGCGTCGTCACGCACACGCTCGACATGTTCGTGGACAGCGACCTGAAGATCGTTTCGCAAATCATCCTGCGCGTGCAGCAATGTCTTTTGAGCAATTCGCCGCGCGCGAAAATCAAAAAGCTTTTCGCCCATCCACAATCGCTGGCCCAATGCCGCGGTTGGGTGCAGAACCATTTGCCCCGCGTCGAAATTATCGAGACCTCGTCGAACGCCCGCTCCGCTGAACTGGCGGCAAAGGAGAAATTCACGGCTGCCATCGCCGGCCTCCTCGCTGCCGAAAAGTACAATCTGCGCGTGCTGGAACTGGACATTCAGGACAACGCCGCCAATGCCACGCGCTTCCTCGTGCTCGGCCGTCAATGCAGTCCGCCCACGAATCACGACCGCACCAGTCTCATGATCAGCGTCACCGACAAGGTGGGCGCGCTGCATAGCGCCCTCGCCGCGTTCCGCCGTTATCGCATCAACATGACCCGGATCGAATCGCGCCCCAGCAAGCGCAAGGCGTGGGAGTATTTCTTCTTCATTGATTGCGACGGCCACGTTCACGACCGCAAAGTCGCCAACGCCATCGGCCACCTGGAAGAGCATTGCAACTTCATCAAGGTCCTCGGCTCGTATCCGATTACGGAGTGATCGCCGGCTCTTCGCTATTCTCAGTGGAACCAGAGCGAGCGCGACGATGTGACCCCCTCTCCCCCTCGGAGGGGGAGAGGGCCGGGGTGGGGCCGGGGTGAGGGGGAAACGTGCGGCTCATTCCAAACTTAGCTTACCGTAATCAGACGAAATGAACCCCTCACCCTGTGTCCGCGCTCTCCTACAATATTTGGCTCGACTGAAAACAGCGAAGAACCCGATCACAACGCGAATCGATTCATTCCACGAAGGCGCTGAACAGAGTCCGCAGTTCTTCTTCGGCTTGGGCGGGGTCGGAAAGGGTCTGGCCGATTTCCTGGCGCAGCAGTTCGCGGTAACGCCGGCGCAGCCGATGCACCGCCACACGCACCGCGCTTTCGGTCATGTCCAACGCTGCGGCAGCTTGCGCGTAGGGAATGGCGCTCTTCCCCACCATCAAAAACGGTTTCAACTCTTCAAAGAGCCGCGACTTGTCCTCGGCGGTGCTCTCATCGCGCAAGCGCCCAATGACCCGTTCCAACAGCGTCACAGCCCACGCGCGGTCGTAGAGTTTGTCCGGGCTGGAGTTGTCCGCCGGATCAATTTGATAGCGCGCATCGGCGTCCTGCCAGTCGAGTGACAGGGCAGCCTGTCCGCCGCCGCGTTTTTGACGGTTGGCCTTGTCCCATTCGTTCGCGAGAAAATGTTTGAGCGAGGCGAGCAGGAAGGCGCGAAATCGGCCCTTTTCGCTATTGAGCTTTTCGAGATAGTTTTTTTCCAGGAAGCGCGCGAAGAAAGCCTGCGTGAGGTCTTCGGCATCTTCGCGCGTGGAAGTCTGGCGACGGACGAACACGTAAAGCGGATACCAATACGTGCGGCACAATTCCTCCAGCGCAACGTCCGCTTGTTGCGAACTGCCGCGGCCGGCGGCGAGCACGACCGTCCAATGCGTCGTGGCGAAGACATCGCCGGGCGCGCTTGATGACTGGCTGGAATGTTCGGAGGTCAAACTATCTGGTCATTTCACTTTGATAAGATCGGATTTGCCCGGAACATAGGCCTAGGTCTCATTCAAGACACCGCTGCTGCCGTATCCACGCCAGACGATTATCTCGCTTATTGCGCAGCCACATCCTGATGGTTCGGCTCTGGGGATTGTTTTCTTCGAACCCATACGAACACAATGAATACTGCGAGAGCCAGGACAAACGGCCCAAGCAAATTGGGGGTTATCCGCTCAATGTAATGCGCGGTGCCCAGGGTTTTGACGCGAACGTAGTACTGGCCGTCATTGGACTTGCGGAACTCCGCCTGCCGATTATCGGACACGCCGGTGGTCACGGGGATGACTTCTGCCTTGTAATCCGCGGGTGCCAAGAGCCAGCCCTGCGAGCGGTAGATATAAAAACGCTTATAGGCCCAATCCATGCCGTTCGTGAAACAACTCACGACCGGCATGCTCACGAGGACCTTTTGTAGAGTTTGTATCTTCATGTCATTGCCTTTCTTGCCGAACGTTCAGCTCGCCCACCGCCTCCCGAAGCGAGCGGTGGCGAAGCTGTGTAAGAGGCGACTGTTCCGGCAACGCTAACTAATCTCGTCGCTCACAAACCCTGTCCAGGTTGTCATCATTGCCCGACACGACCGCGAACTCTTGCGGCGTTCCGAAAGCGGGAGCGCCCGCCGGCTAATAGGCGGACGATTTGCCGACATTCCTTTGCACCAGCTTGTAGCGCAGTTTCACCGCCGGCGAATTGCCGTCCAGAATTTCCAGCACTTGGAGAATGCCCGCGCCTGGCAATTCAATCGTCATGGGTAAATCCTTCTCCTGGATGGGAAAAACGAAGTTGCGCTCAAAAGGAAGCAGAGCAAAACCTTGGTGTCGGTATCGGTCCATCAGTTCATCGGCCGAAGTTGATTCCCAGAAATGTCCGCCGCCTTCTCTCTCGATCGGGAAAGCGTGTCGGTTGTGGAAGGCCATAATCAGGCCGCCTCCAACGTCTGGCCTGATTTCGACCATCGGCCGATTCGTCACAGAATCGCCGCTGCCGAGGTTCACAAAGTGCTTATCGGAGGTGCCGAGCGGCAGAATCAGTTCCACTGCGGGGTCGAAGGTGAACTGTGGCGGTCCCTGCGAGCTGGCACTGTCGGCAGCCTGTCTTTGCTGCGGTTGAACCAGCTTGTAACGAAGCTTTACGCCGGGCGGGTTGTCGGTGAAGCCGGTGATTTGCAGGAGACCGATCGTTTCGCTGCCGGTCTGAAACGCAAAGGTCAACGGTTTTCCACCGCCACTACGGAGAGTTTGCAACCGCCAGCCATCTTCTTCCTCCATCCTGGCCTCATCAAGCGCCCGACGCAGTTCGTCCGTGGACGCCGACTCCCACCGCTCTTCAGGCACAGGCGCGAATTTGGTTTGGAGTGCCCCCAATTGCCAATTGGTGCCGCTCTTGTTTGCCGCCATCAGATCGATCCCACGTTCGGCGACCCATCTTTTCACCACGTCATCGCTTGAATGCTCCAGTTCTGTGGTGGTCAACAAAGTGCCGCTCTCGAAGTCCAGCCCTTGAAGCCCCGTTTTCGGACCGCTTCCCTTCACCACCCGCTCGATCACCGGGCCGAAGGCAGGGAGTCTGGTTGCACGGGTGGGGCCACCGACGGACGCAGGCGTCCCCTTTGAGCCAAGCGGGTGAATGCCGATGAAGCTCGCGTATTCAAAGCCGTGGCTGATGGCCAGAGCAATGCATTTCCCAAACCATTCGTTCTGCTGCTGAACGGTAATCTGATCCGAAGTGACTGCGCATTCCAACACGGTATTCTTCCGCTCCGGCACCTTGTCCAGCAGCGCGCCAACCTCGTCCCAAGTCGTCGGCTGGCCTTCGAAGGTCATCGCAGCCTTGTCCACAACCAAGCGGACGAATTTGCGCTGGGAGTCCTCCGGTTTGCGGCTGCCGCTGGAAGCAGCGGCTGCCTGCACCAGCTTGTAGCGAATCTTCTGACCCTCGTGCAAGTCATTGTTCGCCGGGCCGACGACCACAAGTTCTCCTGGCGACAAACCGCTCTGAATCTCAATGTTTGCTCCGTCTTTTGTTCCCACTTGCACGCGCCGCCGGCTCACCGTTTGATCTGGTTTAATCGCCCAAACGAGCAACGTTCCCTGCGCGTCGCGAAGAATCGCGTCAGCCGGCACGAGCGTTACCCCGTGTTTCACCTCCAACAACAGACGGAGGTTCAAGAACAGGCCAGGCACCATCAAGTTCTCTCCCTCAGGAATCAGGCTGGCCCGGCATTTGAGAGTGGCTGTATCTGGGTCAATTCGATTATCCACCCACGCCAGAAGACCGTGGCCGAACCTTTCCCGCTGCGGGTTGTAGGCCTCCACAGTTAATGCTTGGTGGGCGTCGAACCTCCGGATCACCTCCTGGCAGTGACCCTCAGGAATCGCAAAGCTCACGGAATTTGACGACTCCACCCTGCCCGGGGAATCCAGGTGGACTCCAATGTCACCTTCGCGTGCAGTCGTTGCGGAGACGTCTTTCACCGGGCCGAAAGAAAGGGTCGTTGTTTGCACCAGCTTGTAGCGAATCTTCACGCCGCGCGGGTTGTCAGCGAAACCGGTGATTTGCATAATCCCCTTGCCGCCTTCGCGGGTTTTGAAGGCATACGTACGCGCGCCGCCCTTGTCGGGGTCCAATTTCACCAGCGGTGGTTCGTCGGTGGCGGAAGCAGACAGGATCGCTTGATACGCTATTTGGACTGCATTGGAAGCGTCCCAATCGTTTTCTGGCAGCGGTGCCAACGTCATGCCGAGAACGAACAGGCCGGAAGAACCGTCCATGTAAGCATCCACCCCTTTCAACTCCGCCAAGCGGATGTTCTCCAGCATCATCAGGCCGACGTTGATGTTCGTGCTGGAAGTGGAAGGAAACGCCA
>CAZNOE010000110.1:0-12606 GCA_964574525.1 uncultured Bifidobacteriaceae bacterium | reverse complement strand
CGCACGCCAGAGGCGTGCGCTCCCCATTTCAACTGCATCGTTCCGGTTTAGAGGTCATTCGGCACTTGGAGCGCGACCTATATTCGCGCGACGCAACAGACGGCTTGCGACGGCGCCGCCAGCCTGCCATGTTCCAACGAAACGAACGCGAATCCACTTCCGGATCAATCCGTTCGCCGTGAAACTCATTTTGCGATGCAACAGGAGCAGCTCAAAGTCTTGGTCATCGAGGACGACGAGGCGTTTGCTCGCACCGTCAGCGGAATGTTGGAGCAGACGCGTGACACGATGGCCACCGTGGTCACTGCCCCTTCGTTGGAGGCGGGACTGGCGCAGCTTGCCCAATCCTCGTTTGACGTCGTGATCCTCGAATTCTTTCTGCCCGACGGCGCCGGACTGCCAAATATTTCCATGCTCAGAACCGCCGCGCCGCGCGTCCCGGTGATGGCGGTCGGTTCGGCCGATGACGAAACCCTCGCGGTCGAGGCGGTGCATGCCGGCGCGCAGGATTATCTCGTGAAAAGCCAGCTCAGCCCGCGCTGGCTGCTGCGTTCCATTCGCTACGCCATCGAACGGCATCAAGCGGACATGGCGTTGCTGGACGCGGAGGAACAGTATCGCGGCATTTTCGATCACCTGGTCGAGGGGATTTTTCAGACGACGCCCGACGGGCGCTATCTCCTGGCCAATGCGGCGCTGGCGCGCATCTACGGTTACGCGTCGCCGCAGGAATTGAAGAAGAGCGTCACGGACATCGGCCGCAAGCTCTACGTGTTCCCCGGCCGGCGCGACGAATTCATCCGCATCATGCAGGAGCATGACACCATCACGGGCTTTGAATCGCAGATATACCGCAAGGACGGCAGCGTGATCTGGATTTCAGAGAACTGCCGCGCCATCCGCGACCAACGGGGCAAGCTGCTTTATTACGAAGGCACGGTTGAGGACATCACGCAACGCCAGGAAGCGGAAATAAAATTGCGCGACTCCGAAACGCTCTACCATTCGCTCGTGGAAACGCTGCCGCAAAATATTCTCCGCAAAGACTTACAGGAACGATTCACCTTCGCGAACCAGCAGTTCTGCAAAACGCTCAACCGGAAGCTGGAGGACATCATCGGCAAGACCGATTTCGATTTCTTCCCGAATGAGATGGCGGCCAAGTACCAGCGCGACGACCGGCGGGTGATGGAAACCGGCCAGGCGTTCGAGACGGTCGAGGAACATCAACCGCCGGGACAAGGGAAGATATATGTGCAGGTCGTCAAAACGCCGTTGCGCGGAGCCGATGGACAGATCATCGGGCTGCAAGGCATTTTCTGGGACATCACCAAAGAACGGCAGATGGAGGAGAATCTCCGCCACTCCGAGGCGCTTTACCACTCGCTGGTCGAAGTGATGCCACAGTGCATTTTCCGCAAGGACCTTCAAGGCCGCTACACATTCGTCAACCCGCAATTCTGCAAGATGCTGGGCCAACCGGCCGACCAGCTTCTCGGGCGGACGATTTACGATTTCCTGCCCCGCGAACTGGCGGAAAAACGCGAACAGGACGACTTGTCCGTCCTCAAGGGCGGCAAACCCTTCGAGCAGATCGAGGAAAGCAAATTCCGCGGCGCCGAGCAGCAGTACCTTCATGTCTTGAAGCTGCCCATCTTCGATGCGAACGGCCAAGTGGTCGGCCTGCAGGGCATTTTCTGGGACATCACGGCGGCGAAGCTGGCGGAGCAACAAATCCGCAACACCAACGCCGAGCTGGCGCGCAGCCGCGAGCAACTGCGCGTGAAAAATCTCGAGATGGAGGACGACCTCAAAATGGCGCGCGAAATCCAGCTCACGCTGCTGCCGCAACAATATCCGACGTTCCCCCGCGACGCAGCGCCCGGGGACAGCGCGTTTCGGTTCACGCACTGCTACCATCCCACCGGTGCCGTCGGCGGCGATTTCTTCAACGTCTCGGCGCTGTCGGACACGGAGGCCGTCGTGTTCATCTGCGACGTCGCGGGCCACGGCGTGCGGTCGGCGTTGGTGACCGCCATGATTCGGGCACTGGTTGAAGAACTGAAGCCGCTGGCCCACGAGCCGGGTGAATTCATGACCAAACTCAATTCCGATTTGTGCGCCATTCTCAAGCACACCGGCACGCCGATGCTGACCACGGCCTTTTACCTCGTGGCCAACGCCGCCACCGGCGTCATGCGTTACGCCAACGCCGGTCATCCCAAACCGCTGCACATTCGCCGCAGCGCGGGCCAGGTCGAACCGCTCAACAACGCCGCGAAGAAAAGCCAGCCGGTGCTGGGATTGTTTGAGAAAGGAATCTACCAGACCTCCGAAGTCACGCTGGCGCGACAAGACCTGATAATGCTGTTTACGGACGGCCTCTACGAAGTCCAGTCACCGGGCCAGGATCTTTACACGCAGGAAATGCTCGCCGCGGGCGTCCGCAAACGGCTGCACCTGCCGGCGGCGCGGTTGTTCGACGAACTGCTGCAGGAAGTCCGCGGCTTTGCGGCGGAACATGAATTTGCGGACGACGTGTGCCTGGTGGGAATGGAACTGGCCGCAAAGCCGCCAGGGTGATTGGTTGCTGGTTGAAAGTTGCCAGATCATACCAACTTTCGCGGGCGTGTTTGCAGGAACACGGGCGAGGAGGAGGACACGGCGCGGGGGAGCACGGAGCAGCGCGTGATGGACCGGAAACATTTTGAAAAAGGTTTCCCTTAGAAAAACTTTACTGCGGCGGCCTGCGGGTTAAACTGGCGGGCATCGAACCGTTAAATACGACACGCAACATGGACCTCCATCACCCGATCCTGAGAGAGTTTCCGGAACATCGCGACACCATCAAGCGGTTGAAGGGCGCCGACGAACACTTCCGGAAAATGTTTGACGAATATCACCGCCTCGACGACGCGATCTATCGCATCGAGGAAGAAATAGATTTCGCGACCGACCAGGAAATTGACGAATTGAAAATGCGGCGGACGAAGTTGAAGGATTACATCTACCATCTCGTTCGTCACGCCCCAGCCGCCTGCCCGGCTTGCAACGGCACCGGCATCGCGCAATAACTGCGCGGATCGGCCGGCGCCAGTCCGTTGGGCGCCGCTCGCGGGGAGCGCCGATTTGCCCGGCAAGAGCTATCCAAATCTGCACTTTGCACAACCCCGGCGATGGGGTAATAGTCGTGCATGAAAACGCTGACCCTTGGTTTGTTATTGTTGGGCTTCGCCAGTTCGACGTACGCAGTGGACAAGGTTGCATTGGACAATCGCATCCGTACCCTGACGGGCAAGTTCGAAGAATTACAATCAAAGCCGGACAAGTGTGTGCCGGCGGAGCAGCTTCGCAAAGCCCAAGGCATCATCCTGCTGTACCGGACGAAGGCCGGTTTGGTGTTCGGCTATCAAGGCGGCGGTGGCTTGGCGCTGGTTCGGGACCCGAAGACACAGAAGTGGGGAGCTCTCGGGTTCATGCGCAGCAATGAAGGCAGCTTTGGCGTTCAGATCGGCGGGGAACAGACGTTTTACGCGATCCTGCTCATGAGCACCAATGCGACCCAGGTGCTGCTTGAATCAAAGACTGACTTTGGCGGCGAGGCGCGCGGCACCGCCGGTGATGCCAGCGTTGTGGAAGAGGGCAAATCCGCAGAGCCGGAACATACAGTGCTGGTCTATGACAGCCGCAAAGGCTTTTACGGCGGCGCGGCCATCAAGGGCGGATCGGTTTCCCCGGACGACGACGCCAATCGCATCTATTACGAAAAATCCCTGACGATGAAGGAGATTCTGTTCGAGAAAAAGGTGAAGCCCAGCGAAGCCACGGTCGCGTTGGCCAAGAAACTAACGGAGTATTCCAAAAGCCCAAAGAAGTAGTGCCCGCCTTCGGGTGGCGTCCCTATTGCGACGGCCATTGGGAATGGACCGATTGCGGTTGGTACTGGGTGAGCGATGAACCGTGGGCCTGGGCGTGCTACCATTATGGCTCGTGGGTGTATGATCCAGGCGGGTGGGTCTGGGTGCCGGGGATCGAATGGTCACCCGCGTGGGTTTCTTGGCGAAGTGGGTGGCGGCCACATCGGTTGGGCTTCGCTCGCGCCGCGTAGGGTCGTCGTGGCCCCGTCCTTGTTCGTGTAAGGGAGGAATAGGAAATGAGAAAGGTCCGGGAGCATGAGTGGCCACTGAATCGGAACACCGTCTTGGCGGGGTCTCAAGAATCTCCTGGCCGAGTCGAGGCAGTCCAGTTTCAGCGAACCATTCTGTAATTGGTTCCCATTGAAACGGCCCAGCGGCCTTCCCGCGAGCAACGCGGTGAATTCGTAAGCACTGTCAGCGGAGACGAATGTGTCGCAAAATTTCCCGGCTTCGGGACCGTCTGCTTCACCAGAATGGCCCGTTGATGTCCACCGACGTGGGAGGACTTTGGTCGTACGCCGGAGGAAACAAAAAGTTCTGCGTGTGGTTATCGCCAAAAAGTATCGGGAAGAGTCGCTTGCCTTTCTCGCGATGCCAGACGGTTCGCGGGTCGTTGATGGGCCGGGCGGCATACCAGGTCCAGTCCCCCAGGATGAGTTTGGTGGTCGGACGCAGCGCCACGCGTTCTGATTTGATCGGTGACCAGGCTGGAGTTGAGGTAGCGGACCTGGTTGCGGGCACCTGCTTGCCGCCCACCAGTTCCACTCCAGACGTGGTCTTCCATTGAATCAGGTAAGAGTTGCCCCAACCGTCCCAACACGTCTTTGGCACGACTGCCCACCAATACGAATCACCCTTGTCCGCCGGGCAATGATAGACGGCAACATTCCTGGTGTACGTGTTCAGCGGGCGGTCAGCCACATCCACGTTCCCGCCGTGAAGTGAATTGCCGGATACTTCCGTACTGACTCCGCTATTCGTTCCCCGCTGTCCGCCAAAGGCAGCCCAATCTTGATAAGCGGGATAATATTGTGCGCTGTCATCCCCGTACAAAGCCAGGGCAAGGCCAATCTGATGCTGATTGTTGATGCAGTTGGTGAGGTTCGCCTTGGACTTGGCCCGCGCCAGCGCCGGCAGCAGCATGGCTGCAAGTATGGCGATGATGGCAATTACCACCAGCAATTCGATCAGGGTGAACCCGCGCGCGCGCGACCTGTTCACACCGGCCCGCACCGGAACGCCGATCTCCCGATCGGCACATTGCAGTCGAACGCCAGAAGCACGCCGATTGGGAGATCGACGCTCCGGTCTGCGAATTCGCCGAATGTGAACGCGTTTTTGTGTCATTAGAGCCAAGGATCCACCATCCGGCAAAAACAGGCAGCCGTTCGTCGGATCAATCGGCATGAATATCTGGTTCGTCCCAGCCGAACCCAGGACGTTGAACCAGTTCGTGCTGATGGCGAAGTTAAGGGTGTTGGTTTGCACTTGCAACGACCAACCCACGTTGATTCGCCGGCCAGGAAAGTCGCACGGTGCTGCCACCGCCGATCACAGTGGCGGCGATATGGAAAAGTTGACGCTGGCGGGGGACGAACCGGCATTTCTTTAAGTGTTCGAAGTCGGATGCTGGTTGTTGGATGTTCCCTTTGAGAAAAGTGCGCTTTTGACGTGCGCTGACCCCGCGGTTTAGGTAAATTGGCCGCACAACGAATGAGAACTGTAACGTGTTTGTATTTTGCCGTTGCCCTGTGTTTTGGCCCGGTCAGACACAGCCAGGCACAGGAGTGGACGCGGTTTCGTGGGCCGAATGGCAGCGGCATCAGCGAGGCGAAGACCATCCCGAGCCAGTGGACGGACGCGGATTTCAATTGGAAGATCGCGCTGCCCGGCGTTGGCCACTCCTCACCGGTGTTGTGGGGCGACAGGGTTTTCATCACGACTGGTGACGACAAGCAGTCTCGTTTTGTCGTGCTTTGCCTGAAGGCTTCCGATGGCAGCACGCTCTGGAAAAAGGAGTTTCCGTTTATGCCGTATCGGAAGCACCCCAATAACGCCTCGGCCACGTCCACACCGACGGCGGACGCCGACCGTGTTTATATCTGCCGCTCGGAGCCTGCGCACAATTTTCTGTTTGCGTTGGATCATCGCGGCACGTTGGTCTGGGAAAAAGACTTCGGGCCGTTGAGGACTCAACATGGCGGCGGTGTCTCGCCGATTCTCCACAATGGCATGGTCATTTTGCCCAACGAGCAGGATGGCGAAAGTTCCCTCATTGCCGTGGACGCACGCACCGGTGAAACGCGCTGGAAAACACCCCGCCAGACCGGACCTTCATCGGCGGCATACTCCACACCTTGCGTCTATCAGCCGAAGGAAGGAAAACCTTCCCTGGTCTTTAACAGCGAAATGCACGGCATCTCAGCCGTTGCGCCCGATTCGGGCAAGGTGCTCTGGGAATTCGGCGAGGCGTTCGACAAACGCAGCGTCAGCTCGCCGGTGATTGCAGGGGATTTGATCATCGGTTCGTGCGGCAGTGGCGGCGGTGGTAACTTCGCCATCGCTGTCCGGCCGGGCGATCCTGCGCACGATAAAAAGCCGGAACGCGTGTATGAAGTCCGCCAGTCCGCGCCCTACGTGCCGACGAGCGTCTGCGTCGGCGAATGGCTTTACCTCTGGAGCGACGCGGGCATCGTGAGCCGCGTTCACGCCGCCACTGGCGAAGTGAAATGGCAGGAGCGCGTGGGAGGAAACTTTTTCAGTTCGCCGGTCTGTGTGGATGGCCGGCTGTTTTGTGTTTCGAAGACCGGCGAAGTTGTCGTCGTCGCCACGTCAGAGAAGTTTGAAGTACTGGCGCGCAACCAGCTCGGAGAATTGACGCACAGCACGCCGGCCATTGCAGGCGGACGGATGTATATTCACACGAGCCAGCACTTGATCAGCGTCGGCGGAAAAGAGAAAACCGACGTGAAAGCCGGTGCCAGCGGTCGGTAGGCGATAGTCCAAACCCACCCCTGACCCCTCCGAGGAGGGGTCGCCTAGTTTGCTTCGATGAAATTATTTCACCGTGGACTGCGCGGCGGGAGTTCGATTGAGAGCGCCGGCTTTTTTGAGCAGCTCCAACGTGCGCTCCAGTGGGAGCGCTTCGACTGTTCCTTTGAATCCTTTTACCGTGGTTGCGCGGAACAGCGAATTGTAAATCGCCTCCTCCGTCGCTTCGGCCACCGCCTGAAAGAGCGGCGACATGGCGTCGTTGGAAAGCTCCGTCACGTTGTGAACAGATTCGCCACGCTTCCGCCGGCAAGCCGACGCCGTTGAGAACGCGATCACGTAATCGCCCGAGCCGTTCGACATGTTCGATCCGGTTCGTGCCAAGCCGACTAGTGCCCGTGCGGCGAGCCGCTCCAGGTTGCGCGAACTCAGCGGCGCATCGGTGGCGACGATTATCATGATGCTGCCATCGCCGGAGTTGTCCGGCTTGTGCGCGAGACCAGCGACCGGCGCCTCCGCTCCTTTGCTTTCCTTCGTAGAGGCGTGCTGTCCCAACTCGCGTCCGACATGCACACCATTGATCGTCAGGTCGCCGCCAAAATTGCTCTGCACGAGGACACCAACCGTGTGGCCGCCAGATTTCGCGGGCAGCTTGCGCGAACTGCTGCCGATGCCGCCTTTCCAGCCAAACGCCACCGTTCCTGCGCCGGCGCCCACCGCGCCTTCTTGGACCGCACCACCAGTGGCGTTTGCCAGCGCGTTAGTGACATGTTCCGCACGAATCGGCCGTGCGCGAATGTCATTCAGAAACCCATCGTTCGTTTCGCCGACAACCGGGTTGATGGATTGAACGTCCTCCATGCCCGGTTGGGCGAGCAACCAGGCCACCATCGCATCAGCCGCTTTCCAGACGCTCAACGTTCCGGTCAGTAGAATCGGCGTCTCCAACTCGCCAAGCTCCTTGACCTGCGTCACGCCGAGCAGCTTCCCAAAACCGTTGCCAACATGAATCGTCGCGGGCACGCGTTCCTGAAAAATATTCCCACCGTGCGGCAGAATGGCCGTGACGCCGGTACGCACTGCATCGCCCTCAATGACCGTCGTGTGGCCAACCCGCACGCCCGCCACGTCCGTAATCGCGTTCAACGGTCCCGGCGGGAGCGAGCCAACGACGACGCCGGCTTCACGCGGACGTGGACGATTCGAAGGAGTCTGGCTGTTCATCGGCGACGCGAGAGTGAGCAACATGGCAAAGACCGTCAATGTTCGATGGCTGAAGCTGGATGGCGTTGTCATGCCGACGAATCCTGTTCTATTTTCACCGGTTGCCAGTCAATCGCCAAACGGTCCACGTCAAGGATACGTCGGACGATCTTGCCTTGTTCCTTAACATATTGCGTGTTGCAGGCGATCCCAGTGGTTCGAGGATAAGCGCCGGTGACCAACGAAGCCATGTTTGGCGTCGTGACCGTCGGAAACACGTTCTTCGCGTGCGTCACCCGAACTCCTTCCGAGATCAGTTTTTTGAGCGTCGGCGGATTGTACCATTCGACATAGTCGGTCCGGAATCCGTCCGCAGCGAGAAAGAGGATATGCGTGGGGGCCGCTTTCGCTGAACCGGACGAACCTTCTCCTCCCCAACCAACAGGGGCGCAAGAGAACAGAACCACCAGAATAACGGGGGCCGCTCGCCAAAGCCCATCCGCCCGCCCCTCGCGTTGAGATCATACCGTGCCGATCTTTGCGAGCGCTGATGCCGATGACCATCGGTTGATTGATTTCCATAGATCAGGCCGGATTCGCCCGGCCTCCGAAGGCTGTGGATTGCCGGCGTTCTTGTCAATCACCCGCGGATTCACTGCCGAATCCGCTAATTACTCCGTAACAAACCTCAGCACGCGCGATTGCTCGGAGCGCTTGCGTTGGTTCGCGTCAAGAACCTTTTTGCGGAGTCGTAAGTTCTTCGGCGTTGCCTCCTCCTGGGGCGCTGATGCGGAAGTGCAGAAGCCGCTCGCTCTCGTGGTCATTGTCGGCTTGCTTAGTTCGAAGTTTCTGAAATTGATCTTGCTGCCCGGGCTTTATGATTGGGCCGAAAGCAAATCCGGCAAGCCGTCCACTGAAATCGCCAAGAGCATCACATGAAAGGAGAAAAAATATGTCAGCCTGGTTCTGGTATGCCGTCGGCGCGGCCGTGCTCTACGGCGCGCATCAAATCTTCACCAAGCTCGCCGCCGATAAAATCAGCGACGGCCTTGGCGGCTTCGTCGTCGAAGGCAGCGCCGCGCTGACAATCCTGCTGTATCTGGCCTGGCTTCGGTTTGCCGGAACGTGGAATCAAACCTCATCCACACCGGGCGTTTTCTGGTCTGTGCTTACGGGTATCTGCGTAGGCGTCGGCACGATTTTCTTCTTCGTGCTTTCCAGAAAGGCGGCCCGCTCTCCGCCGTGCCGATGATTCTGGCCGGTGGCGCGGCAATCATGGCGATTGCCGGCATTTTGTTCTTCAAAGAACCGGCGTCTTTGCTGCGACTTTTGGGAATCGTGCTGGCCTTGGCGGGCTTGTTTCTTCTGCGCTCTCCAGCCGGAAAGTGAATTGCACGCACCCGGCTTCGTCGCGCATAGACCGTGAGGTTTGATTTTCACCGGCGCGACCGCGGTACGCACACGTCCTTATTGGCGCGGCGCTCTGTTCGCGCTCCTGTCAACACGTTTTCCTTGCGGCTCAATCTGGCCCGGCCAAGCGGTTTCGAAAATGTACCACTATCCGAATTCCGCATTCGACTTTTGCGGGAGTTGTTCGCATATTCAGCCCGCATGAAGTCAATGACGGGCTATGGGCGTGGCGATTGCGCACGAGAAGGCTTCAAAGTCACCGTGGAGCTCAGCTCGGTGAACCGCAAGCAAGCCGAGATTTCCGTAAATCTCCCGCGCGAAATGGAAATACTCGAAGCGCAGATGCGCGATCTCATCAACCGCCACATCGCGCGCGGCCGACTCACCGTGCGCGTGTCCCTCCACGCCGCGGCGGGCAAGGCATCCGCGCGCATGCATCTCAATCTCCCGCTCGCCCAGGCTTATGCACGCGAGCTCGGCCGGCTCGCCAGGCAACTTAAACTCTCCGGCCCGGTCTCGCTCGACCACCTGGTGCGCGCACCCGGCGTATTTCAAACTGACGAAGAACTTGCCGACGCAGAACATCTCTGGCCGGCCGTCGAGAAAGCGCTCAAACAGGCGCTCGCCGCGTTGGTCAAAACCCGCGAACGGGAAGGCGCGCACCTCGCGGAAGATCTCGCCGCGCGCGTGGCCCTGATGGGCCGGTGCGCCGGCCGCGTGCAGTCCCAAGCGCCCCAGGCGGCGGAGCGGTATCGCCAGCAGCTCATCGAACGCATCCAGAGCGCCGGCCTGCAGGCGCCCGCGGCGGATGACGAACGGCTGTTGAAGGAAGTCGTCTTTTTCGCCGACCGTTCGGACATTTCCGAGGAATTAACGCGGCTGCAAAGCCACTTTCAGCAGTTTAGTGATTGCGTAAAATCGAAAGAACCCGTCGGGCGAATGTTGGATTTTTTGGCGCAGGAGATGAATCGCGAGATCAACACCATTGGCTCAAAGGCCAACGACGCCCTCATCTCGCGCGAAGTCGTGATTCTGAAAGCGGAGCTGGAGAAATTCCGCGAGCAGGCGCAGAACGTGGAATGATGAGCGCCGAGACTCGAGAGTCGAGGGCCGAGAGCGCGGCGGGGCCAGCGGTTGGAAGTCCGCTGCTGGTTGTCATTTCCGCGCCGTCGGGCGGCGGCAAGACGACGCTTTGCCAGCAACTGCTCGCGGCGCGGCCGGACATGACTCGCGCCGTCACATGCACGACGCGCGAGCCGCGTCCGGGCGAACAGGACGCCGTGGATTATTATTTTCTCGACGCCGGATCATTTCTCAAACGAGTTCAGGCCGGCAACTTCATCGAACACGCCACCGTTCATGGCAACAGTTATGGAGTTTTGAAGTCCGAACTGCTGAGCAAACTGCGGCAAGGCAAGGATGTGTTGCTCAACGTGGACGTTCAGGGCGCCGCCACCATCCGCCAGCGCGCCGAAGAGGACCCGGAGTTAAAAGGTGCCCTGGTCTCGGTGTTTCTCACGCCGCCGTCCGCCGCCATCCTGGAAAAACGCCTGCGCCGTCGCGGTACCGATACCCCGGCTGTGATTCAAAAACGCCTGAGTGCCGCCCGCCAGGAAGTGGCCCAGTGGAAAAATTTTGATTTCCTGCTCATCAGCACGAGCATCGAAGAAGATTTGCGGCGTATGCAGGCGATCGTGCAAGCCGAAAAGATGCGGGCCACGCGCATGCGGCTGCCGGAATTTTGATTGGAAGTCTTGATCATAATCTTACTCTTAATCGTGATCTGACACCGTGGGACAAGCGCAGAGATTAAGATTAAGATTACGAGTAAGATGAAGATGAAGAAAAACATTGTATTGGGTGTGACCGGCTCGATTGCGGCCCACCGCGCTGCCGACCTAGCCAGTGAATTGACGAAACAAGGGTGCTCCGTACACGTGGTCATGACCGCGGATGCGCAGCGTTTCATCACGCCTTTGCCGTTCAAGACACTCACGCGCCATCCGGTGGTGACGGACTTGTATGATGAGGAAGAAGGCTGGAAACCCGTGCACATCCGCCTCGCGGATGAAGCGGATTTGTTGCTGATAGCGCCGGCCACGGCGAACATCATCGCGAAACTGGCGCTCGGCATCGCGAATGACGCGCTCAGTTGCCTCGCGCTCGCGCTGAATCCGAAGGCGAAAATCCTGATCGCGCCGGCGATGAATGGAAAGATGTGGTTGCACCCCGCCACGCAACGAAACGTGGCGACGCTCAAATCTCGCGGCGTGGAGTTCGTCGGACCGGAGAAAGGCATGTTGTCGTGCGGCTATGAAGGTCTTGGCCGGTTGTGGCCGGTGGACGACATCGCAACCCGCGCACTCAAATTAATGCGCTGAAGATTTCGGCCCCCGGCGAACTTATGAAATCGGGCCAATGGCGTTGGTTGAAGCGGCTGGCTGTGCTGCTGGCGGTACCGCGCCCGGAGTCCGCCGAGAGCGCCCAGCGCATTGTCGCCCTCCAGCGCAATGTCATTCTGCCCGCTCGTCTCCTGGTCCTCCTCGGTGTTTACTACCAGTTGTACGGTTCATCACCGTGGCTGGGATACGTGGTGACCACCTATGCCGTGGTATTCGAAACGATTGAGAACGTTTTCCACGCCTACGCCATGTTGATTCTCGCCACGACTGCAGTGTTCTTTGTCGTGCGCCGTTTCCCGCCGGGGATTGTGCAATGGATCGTGTTCATCATCGGACTGGGCGACGGCGTGTTCCTGGGCGGGCTGACAGTGTTGACCGGCGGTTTCGAAAGCAATCTCTACTGGGTTTACCCGGCGGTGATCGTCCTCAATGCCATCTCCATTCCGCTCGCGACGCCGCAAATCGTTCTGAACCTGGTGCTCAGCATCTTTTTTCTTCTGGCGGGGCTGATCGAATCAATCGCCCACCTCGAACCGAGTCAGTCCGGCTCTGCGCTGCACAAACCCAACCAAAAAATCTCCGCGGACTACCTCAAGGATCTGCCCGCTCTTGTCGCCTGGCTGAGGCATCCGCCGGAGCCCATGCCTGAATCTCTGCGCGTGCAGTTGTCAGAGTCAGAGCGC
>CAZNOE010000109.1:5464-12607 GCA_964574525.1 uncultured Bifidobacteriaceae bacterium | reverse complement strand
TGGACTGGAAAAGGTAATCCCTACACGCGCAAGGAAGTCGTCGAGCGGCTCCGCGCCACGCTCAAGCGAGGCGACGCGATCATTGCGGCCGGCGCGGGCACGGGCATCAGCGCCAAGTTTATCGAAAAGGGCGGCGCGGACCTCATCATCATCTACAACTCGGGCCGCTTTCGCATGATGGGCCACGGCTCGACGTGCGGCCTGATGTCCTACGGCGACGCCAATGCCATCGCCATGGAGATTGGTGAATACGAGGTGCTGCCCGTGGTCGAGGAAGTGCCGGTGATTTGCGGCGTCCACGCGACGGACCCGCGCCGGCGCATGTGGCACTGGCTCGGCAAGGTGAAGGAGATGGGCTTCAGCGGCGTGAACAATTTCCCCACGCACACCATCGTGGACGGCCATTTCCGCGGCGTGCTGGAAGAAACGGGCATGAGCGTGCAGAAAGAATTCGAGATGGTCGCGCTCGCGCGAAAGATGGATTTGTTCTCCATTGTCTATGTCGCCACGCCGGACGAAGCCGCCGAAATGGCCAAAGCTGGCGCGGATGCGATCATCGCGCATGTGGGGACGACCGTCGGCGGTTCGATTGGTGTGAAGAAAGCCGTCGTGACTTGGGATTTCACGCTCAAGCGCACGCAGGAAATCATTGACGCCGCTCGCCGCGTGCGGAAGGACATTTTCTTCCTCGCTCATGGCGGGCCGATCAACACGCCGGCGGATGCGGACCGCGTAATGAAGAACACCGACGCCATCGGATTCGTCGGCGCGAGTTCGCTGGAGCGCATGGGTGTCGAGGCATCGCTGGCAAACCTCACGCGTGAATTCAAGAGATTGAAGGCACCGGCAGCCAAAACGTTCGGGAAGCGGAAGAAAAAATGAGCTGGCTCGTGCAGCCGAGCGGCAAGGAACGATGATTTCACACGTCACACGACAGCAGATTTCCCTCTCCCCCGCCGAGGGGGAGAAGGTCAGGGTGAGGGGGCTACGGCGCACGCGCACTGCCGACGCCCGTGACTTCGCCCGTCATCTCCGGCGCGAATCAACTGAAGCCGAGAAACGCCTGTGGCGTTTGCTGCGTGACCGTCGCTTTGCGGAATTCAAGTTCCGCCGCCAATACGCTTGCGGCATCTACTTCCTCGATTTCTTCTGCGTCGAGGGGAGGCTCGCGATGGAATTGGATGGTGGAGGACACGGATTTCCCGACCAACGCGCCCGCGACGAGAACCGAAACCGATTCCTGGCTGAACAGGCGATCAAAGTGCTGCGCTTTTGGAACCACCAAGTGCGGCGCGAGACTGAAAGCGTCACGTTTGAAATCTGGCACGCTTTGATGGAACGAACCGGAAGGGTGAAAGAAATCGCCTGCGTCTTGGCCAAACCGGGCACCCCTCACCTCAATCCTCTCCCCTCAGAGGGGAGAGGAAGAAGACAACAGATCGGTTGACGTCATGAATCCAATGCCTGCCCTCTCTGCTCGCCGCTTTGTGACCGCTGCCGAAAAGGTGGATTTCCTTTCACCTTGGACGCTGGAGGAATGGCTTTGCCGTTCAGACGTCGTTCCGAACAAGGAACTGCTCATGGTCCGTGCGAACATGGAAGCCGGTCACTCGCATCCATTCCACACGCATCCGACACGCGAGGAGATCATCTACATCCTGTCCGGTCGCGCGGAACAGTGGATCGGCCAGCAACATCGCATCCTCGGTCCGGGTGAAATGGTTTTGGTCCCGAAAGGCGAGGTTCACGGCACTTACAATCCCTTCCGCGAGCGGCTCGTGTTCCTCGCAATCCTCGCGCCTGCAAATGCGTCCGAGCCGGGCATCGTGGACGTCTCCACGGAAGAACCTTGGGCGTCATTTCGCCAAAAATGCGGCCTGCCCGCCTGCCATTGAGTATGATTAACTCCCTCCCCATGAACCGACCCACCCCTAACCCCTCCCAGGAGGGGAACAGAACGGCGCACGCCCGACACCAGTTCCCCTCCTGGGAGGGGTCAGGGGTGGGTTCATTGTCACCAATCGCAACATTCGGCTTGCTCAACATCCCATGAAAAAAATCTTTCTCCTCCTGGTCGCAACGCTGTTCGCCGGAATCATCTCCGCGCACGCCGCCGACCCGCTTCGCGTCTTTATCCGCGGCGGCCCAAAAACCCACGGCCCCGGTCAACATGACCACCCGCGTTTCCTCCGCGAGTGGACGCAGATGCTCAACGAGCGCGGCGCGAAAGCGGATGGCGGAATGGAATTTCCCGACGCCGCGCAGTTGGAAAAGACTGACGTGCTCATTCTTCACGCTCAGGACGCGATGAAAATCGTCGGCGAAGATCGAGAAGCATTCGAGAAGTTCCTGGCCCGTGGTGGTGGCGTGGTCGTGATTCATGCGGGCGTGGTCGGCGGCGATCAGCACGTGTGGATAAAGAAAATCATCGGCGGCGCGTGGCGTTGGACCGCGCCCGACTTGCCCAAGGAGAAAGCCACCAAGTGGCTGGAAGGCGAAGTCGGCCTGGCTTGGTTGGACCGCGACCATCCGATCAGCCGCAACATGTCGAACTGGGATTGGAAAGATGAAATCTATTACGACATGGACCTCGCCTCCGACATCGGCGTGCTGGCAACCAGCTTCCACAATGTCCACATCATCGCGCCGCAAATCTGGACTTACGAAAAAACTTTGGAAGGCGGCACGACGCCGTATCGCGCGTTCGTTAGTTTACCCGGACACGAATACGATTCGTTCAACACGCCGCAGTATCGCACGGTGTTGTTACGCGGGATCGCATGGGCCGGCAAGCGCGCCAACGTGGACGAATTCTGCAAACCCGAGGAACTCGCGTCGCTTCGTTATCCGCCCGGCGGACCGCGTCCGGCCAAAGAGGCAATGAAGACTTTCAACCTTCATCCCGAGTTCAATCTCTCTCTCGTCGCTGACGAGAACGTCGCCGAGAAAATCATGTCGCTCGATTGGGATCCGCAAGGGCGACTGTGGGTCGTCGAGACACCGGAGTATCCCGGTGGGCGCGAGATCAACCGGAACGACCAGAGGATCGCCCCGTGGCGGACGCGCGAGCCAGACAAATATCCAGCCGGCGGCGATGAACCGCGCAAGGCCCGCGACCGCGTCTCGATTCTCGAAGACACGAACGGCGACGGCGTCATGGACAAGAAAACGGTTTTCGCCGATGGACTCGAATTGCCGACATCCCTGGTGTTCTACAAAGACGGTGTGATCGTTTCTCAAGCACCGCAGACGCTCTGGATTCGCGACACCGACGGCGACGGCAAGGCCGACAAGACGGTGGTGCTATTCAAAGGCTGGGGCACGCGCGACACTCATGCGGTCACCAGCAACCTGCGCTGGGGGCCGGACGGCTGGGTTTACGGCAGCGTGGGTTACAGTGCCGGAAACGTCTCTTCCGGCGATGGCTCGAAACGCTTTGGCAATATCACGGCGGGCCTGTATCGCTTCCGCCCGGACGGCTCGGCTCTCGAACAGGTTGCCGCCGGCTCGTGCAACACGTGGGGCTGCGAAGTCGCGCCCGATGGCGAAATCTTTTTCAGCACGGCCACCTGCGGCGAGCCGATGCTGCACCTGGTGTTGCCGGAAAAAATCATCAGCCGCGCAGGCGTGCCCGGAGTGCGCGCAGTCAAGCCGATCATCGAAGAAAACAAAGTTTTCCCCGCGCGCTTCGAGAACCGCCAGCCGTATTTGCAAATTGACTGGGTGGGCGCGTTCACCGCCGCGGCGGGCTCGACCATCTACGACGGCGGCGCGTGGCCGGGCAAATGGCAGGGGCCACCGTGGGCATTCTTCGTTCACGAACCGACGGTCTGGCTAATGCACGAGGAATTCGTCGGGCAGGAAGGCGTGAGCTATCAAGGCCACAAGGAAGCTGGCCGCGAGCAAACCCATTTTCTCACGAGCACGGATTATTGGTTCAAGCCCATCCACAGCCGCGTCGGCCCTGACGGCGCGCTTTACCTCGTGGATTTTTACAACCAGATCGGCGTCCACAACGACACGCGGGGCACGCCGCACGGCGCGCACAACGCCGCCACGCGCCCCGACCGCGACCATCACTTCACGCGCATTTACCGCATCCAGCACAAACAGGCGCAGACGTTGCCTGCGTTTGATCTCAATCCGAAGAATGCCGCGAAGCTCGTCGAAATGCTGGATCATCCGAATGGTTGGGTGCGCACAACGGCGAATCGTTTGCTGAGCGAAGGCGCTGGCCGTTCCGTACCGGACGCGCTCAAAACCAACGCCCGGCAAGCCCGCACGGCTTACGGTCGGATGCAATCGCTCTGGGTGTTGCACAACCTCGGTGAACTCGACGACGATCTGCTCGTCGCCGCCGCGCGCGACCAGGACGCCGTCGTCCGCAAGAACACTATGCGCATCGCGGCCGAGCGCGACAACTCCAGCAACGAACCGCCCCCGGAACTCGTGCGCGCGATGCTCGCAGATTCAGACCCCCGCGTTCGCATCAACGCGCTCGTCGCGGGCACAACTCTCACGCCGTCGCGTGAACTGGCGGACGCGCTGGCCGCCGCCTGGCCGACATTCCAGAATCCGCACCTCGAGGCCGCCGCGCTCGCGATTACGGTCAAAGACCCGCTGCTGTTCCTCGGAGCGGCGCTGGACGCGAAGAATCCTGCGGCCATGGCCGGCATGGTTTCACAACTCGCGAGACAAGTGGCGAACCAGGGCAATCCCGATTCCGCCCACGGTCTGGTGGTCGCGCTCGCCGGCAAACCCGCTTCGGCGGACGCGCTCAAAGTCGCGGCATTGCAGACCTTGATTGCAAATCTCAAACCGGATGTGAAGCCGACGGCAGACGCGGTCCTTGGCGATGCGTTGAAGCAATTGCTCGCCTCCGACCAGACGACGGGCGCGGTGCTTCCGTTGATCGTTCGCTGGGGCTTCGTGACCCAACTGGGCGACGTGGCCAAAGCAGCCGTGAGCAAGGCGAGTGCTCGTCTCTCGGACAAATCGCTTTCAGACGAGGAACGCGGGCAGACGGCGGCCAATCTTCTCGGCGTGCGCGCGCTTGACTCGCGTATTGTTCCCTTGGTTGCCGCGCTCGTGACTGGCGATGCGAGCGACGGTTTGAAGCGTCGCGCGATTGAAGCGCTCGGTACCACGGACGACGCCGCTGCGGGACAAGCGCTGCTCGCCGCACTGCCCAAACTTGATCTCGACCTGCGTGAAGCAGTGTTCGGACAGTTGTTGAAGCGCGCGGATTGGTCCAGCGCAGTGGTTCGGGCGCTGGCTGATCGCAAACTTGATCCCGCCATGCTTGGGCCAGGGAACTTGCATCGCTTGCGTACGCACTCGGATTCCGCCGTGGCTGCGAACGCCGCGAAAGTCATCGCCGACCTCAAAGGTCCGGAACAAAAGGAGAAGGATGCACTCATCGCGAAGCTGCGGCCCGAAGTCATCAAGCCCGGCAACGCCGCGAACGGCGCGAAACTGTTCACGCAGAATTGCGCGGTGTGCCACAAGTTCAAGAACGAGGGCGCGGATTTTGCCCCAAACCTCAACGGGATGGGCGCGCACGGAGCGGAGGACCTGATTGTTCACATCCTCGACCCGAATCGCGTGGTCGAGCCGAACTTCGTCGCCGTGAGCATCGAGACAAAGGACGATCTCAGCTACGACGGCATCGTGTTGCGCGAGAACAACAGTGTGGTCGTGTTGCGCAACCAGACGGCAGAAACCGAAATCCGCAGGGACAACATCGCTTCACGTCGCAACACTGGCCGGTCGCTCATGCCCGAGGGCTTCGAGCAACTCGGCACGGATGGCTTGCGCGATGTGTTGACGTATCTTTGCGCGGACGAACAGCGCTTCCGAATCCTCAATCTGGCCGACGCATTCACGGCCGACACGTCGCGCGGCATTTACATGACGGCGGAGTCGCGCGACGAATCGCTGCGGTTCAAGAAGTGGGGCACGATCAAGCACCGCGACGTGCCGTTCGACATCGTGAACCCGCAGCGCACGGCCACCGGCAAGAACGTCATCGTCCTCCAGGGCGGTGCGGGCATGTCGCGGAATTATCCGCGGCAAGTCGAAGTGAAGGTCGGTTTGCCGGCGACCAAGTTGCATTTTCTCGGCGGCGTAGCTGGGTGGGGATTTCCGCTGGGCCGAACGAACGAACCCGTCGCAAAGGTCACCGCGCATTTCGCCGGCGGCGAAACTGAGGACATCGTGTTGCGCAACGGCGTGGAAATCGCGGATTACGTCGGCCGCTTTGACGTGCCTGGTTCGGAAGTTCTCGCAAACCTGGATGATTTGTTGCAGCAAGGTCGCCAGCTTCGTTATTTCGCCAAGCCGCTTAAGAAACGCGGCGTGGTTGAAAAACTGACACTCTCCAGCTATGCCAACGAAGTCGCGCCGACCTTTGTTGGGATCACGGTTGAGGTTGGTGAAGGACCGCCGGCTTCCGGCCCGGCTCAGTCCAATTCCACTGCGCCGGCTGCGCTCTCGCTCCAATGGGGTGCGGGCTTGAAAGTTCTGATCATCGGCGGCGGTGCGAGCCACGACTATCAACGCTGGTTCAACGTCGCCGACGTAAAAACGCTCAATGACACCGGCGGCATCAGCGCCAATTACACCGAGACTACCGGTGGTCTAGTGGACGTAATCGCTGGCGTGGATGTCTTGATCATCAGCAACAACAAACCGTGGGCCGACGATGCCACGAAAGCTGCGATCACCCGGCACGTGCAGAATGGTAAGGGACTCATCGGCCTGCATCCCGGACTTTGG
The DNA here is from genome assembly GCA_964574525.1 of uncultured Bifidobacteriaceae bacterium. Taxonomy (GTDB): domain Bacteria; phylum Verrucomicrobiota; class Verrucomicrobiia; order Limisphaerales; family JADLHS01; genus WYBW01. Next base: position 5,830 of record CAZNOE010000109.1, on the reverse strand, counting down.
TATAACTGGAAGGACTGGCCGGAATTCAATCGCACGCTCATCGGCGGCGGCGCGCGCGGCCACGATCGGTTGGGAGAATTTGAAGTGGTCGTGACCGAGCCGAGCCACCCGCTGCTGCGCGGCGTTCCGGCGAAATTCACGATCAAGGATGAGTTGTATTGGTTTGAGCCTGACCCGCAAGGTACGCCGATCAAAGTTCTCGCGACGGCGCACTCGCCATCAAAGAACAAGGATTTTCCGCAGGTTTTCACCGTCGAGCATCCGAAAGCCCGTGTCGTCGGTCTCACACTCGGGCACGATGGCGACGCGCACAATCACGCGGCTTACATTCAACTGCTTCGTAATGCCGTGCTCTGGACGGCGGGC
>CAZNOE010000109.1:0-5364 GCA_964574525.1 uncultured Bifidobacteriaceae bacterium | reverse complement strand
ATCTCATCAAGCAGCATGGTCACAACGTTCTCATCATTGACGTTGGCACGCTGGATGAACCTCGACTCAAGCCCGACATCAACCGGACCGAAATTGCCGCCGCGGCGGGCGTGGACCTGGCGGCACTGGTGGCAAAACGTGATCGCGGCGAGGCCGTGGCGGCGATGTCGCGCGGAGCTCCGCTCGTGCTGGCGAAGTTAGTCGCTGAACGCCGTATTGACGGCGTGATTTCTCTCGGTGGCGGCGGCGGTACGGCGATTGCCACCGCAGCGATGCGCGCGTTGCCGATTGGTTTTCCCAAATTGATGGTTTCGACGTTGGCGAGCGGCAACACGGCGCCATACGTCGGTGTGAAAGATATCGTCATGTTTCCCAGCATCGTGGACGTGGCGGGGCTCAATCGCATCTCGCGCGAAATTCTGACGCGCGCCGCCGGAGCGATTTGCGGCATGGTCGAAGCGAAGCCTGCTGCGGGTGAGGACAAGCCAGTCATCGTCGCCAGCCAGTTCGGCAATACCACCGCCTGCGTTGATCATGCGCGAAAAATCCTTGAGGCTGCGGGCTATGAAGTGCTCGTCTTTCATGCCACCGGCACAGGCGGTCGCACGATGGAATCTTTGATCGAGGCCGGGCTTGTTGCCGGCGTGCTCGATGTGACGACGACCGAGTGGGCTGATGAATTGGTCGGCGGCATTCTGAGCGCCGGCCCAACGCGGCTCGAAGCGGCCGCGCGCCACGGAGTGCCGGCTGTGGTTTCCACCGGTTGCCTCGACATGGTGAACTTCGGTCCGCCTGAAACTGTGCCGCCGAAGTTTGCCGGACGAAAATTCTACCAGCACAACCCGCAAGTGACATTGATGCGCACAACACCAGACGAGTGCGCGAAGCTCGGCAGAATCCTCGCCGAGAAACTGAACCTCTCGACCGGCCCTGTGACGGTGCTGTTGCCGTTGCGTGGCGGCAGCGTGATCGGCGCGCCGGGCGGCCCGTTCCACGACGCCATCGCCGACGCGGCGCTTTATGCCGCACTCAAGGCCGGCTTGCGGGCGGACATCCAAGTGGTGGAATTGGATTGTGCCATCAATGAGGCAGCTTTCGCGGAGTCTTGCGCCCAGGCGCTGATGCGCCAACTCGGAGTTGGGACAACCCGAAGTCAGGCATAGTTTTGGCGTCAGATTTCGCGACTCAATGTACGGTTGCCACGAAGCTGTGCTTGCGAGTGCAATACCTCGCCTGTAAGAAGGGTGCGTGAACGGCGAACGTAAATTCCGCTTGGGAGTGCTCGGTTCCGGCACAGGCTCCAACTTTGTTGCGATTGCGGACGCTTGCGCCACGGGGAGAATCCCTGCCGAAGTTGCCATCGTGTTGAGTGACGTCGCCGATTCCGGAATTCTTGAACACGCTCGTCAACGAAAACTCGCTGCGCGGCACATTCCGCCGGGCAAGTTCCGCACGAAGCTGGACGAAGAAGCGGAGCGGGCTTACGTGGAAGCTTTGCAAAGCAGTCAAGTTGACCTGATCGTGCTCGCCGGATTCATGCGTGTTCTTAAAGGCGATTTCCTCCGCGCGTTCGAGGGGCGCATTGTGAACATTCATCCGTCGCTACTGCCCTCGTTTCCGGGTTTGGAAGCGTGGAAGCAAGCGCTGGATCATGGAGTGAAGGTCACCGGTTGCACCGTGCATTTTGTGGACGCGGGTGTGGATTGTGGGCCGATCATTGGCCAGCAAACAGTCCCCGTGCTGGACGACGACGCGTCGCAGACGTTGCACGAGCGGATTCATGCAGCGGAGCATGAATTGTATCCGAAGTGCGTCGCGGCGATTGCGCGAGGGGAGGTTTCGATTCAGGGGCGGCGCGTGGTGTGGAAGAAGTGACCTACGATTTCTTTTTCGTGTGGAGGCCGTTTCGCGACTTCACTTCCAAACGCGTGACCATCATCACATCCACGAGATGGTGCGTATTATTCCGCAGGTAAACGATGAACTCACGTCCCGCGGGCTCCAGTGCGACGAAATCCTCGTGTTCGACCGGAAGACGCCCGCCGTCCGCCAGGTGAATCCAAAACGGCCGGAATGGCTGAGCATGCAAAGCCTGGCGGACCTTTTCAATCTTCATGCTCGCACCGATAGCCGATAACCTGCGTCGTTGCAAGAACTGTACAATCCAAGAAGAAAAAGTTCGCTTTGCCGTGCCACATTTGGCACATGGAGCGGGCTGCGCGGGTGGAGAAATCAGCGAAGACATGTTCCCGCTCGCGGCCCACACCGGTTGAGCAACGATCAGCTTATGGCGAGAAAGAGAATTCTACGATTGGGGTTGCCCAAGGGCAGCCTGCAGGAAGCCACCATCCAGAAGATGGCCAAGGCGGGTTTCAATATTTCCATCAGCAGCCGATCCTACATTCCATACGTGGATGACGAGGAGTTGGAGATTCGCCTGATTCGCGCGCAGGAAATCAGCCGTTATGTCGAGCACGGCTACCTGGATTGCGGCATTACTGGCCACGACTGGATCGTGGAAAATGGCTCGAAGGTCCACGAGGTCGGCGAATTCCTGTTCAGCAAGGCGACGCGACAACCCGCGCGCTGGGTTTTGTGCGTGCCGGAGAATTCGCGCGTCAAATCGGTGAAAGATTTGAAGGGCAAACGCATCGCGACGGAAGTTGTCAACCTGACTAAAAAATATCTCCGCAAGCATGGCGTGAAGGCAGAGGTCGAATTTTCCTGGGGCGCGACCGAAGTCAAAGCGCACGAACTGGTGGATGCGATCGTCGAGTTGACCGAGACCGGCTCGTCGCTGCGCGCGAACAAGCTGCGCATCGTGGACACGTTGTTGACTTCGACGCCGCGGTTGATCGCGAACTACAAGACGTGGAAGAACAGTTGGAAGCGGCGCAAGATTGAAACCATCGCGCTGCTGCTCAAAGGCGCGCTGGAAGCCGAAGCGAAGGTGGGCTTGAAGATGAACATCCGGGAAAAAGATCTGGCGAGGCTGCTGCGGACGCTGCCGGCCTTGCGCAATCCCACCGTGTCGAACCTCAGCCAACTGGGCTGGGTGGCGGTCGAGACGATCATTGACGAGCACATTGTCCGCGAGTTGATTCCGCGCTTCAAGGAAGCCGGTGCGGAAGGGATCACGGAATATCCGTTGAACAAAGTGGTGTATTGAACACTGGGCAGAAATCCTCCTCGTCGTCTTCAACTGAACCTGCGCTGGCCGACCGGTGGATCAAGAGATTCCTCCAACACCTCGCGACGGACCGCGGCGCGTCGGTTTACACGCTCCGCAATTATCGCCAGACCTTGATCGAATTCCACCGCTGGCATCGCGAGGAGCGCCAGCAACCGCCCGCGTGGGACAAACTTCAGCGGGACGATTTCCGCAGCTACCTCCGTTTCCTCGGCCGACACAACTTGAGCCGCGCGGCGGTGCAACTTCGTTTCTCCGCGCTGCGGACGTTTTACAAATTCCTGATTCGTGATGGCGTCGTAGCCAACTCGCCGATCAAAAGCCTCGCCCTTCCCAAGACGGTAAAGCGGCTGCCGAAATTCCTGACGCCGGAACAGATGATGGAACTGCTGGCGGCGCCGCTCCAAGTGTTGCAGTCGCCCAGGAGCAAATCTGCCGGCCGGCCGATTTCCGAGAGCGCGTGTTGGCGCGACGTGGCGATCCTGGAAACGATTTACTCATGCGGCTTGCGCATCAGCGAATTGTGCGGGTTGTTGGCCGGCGACATTGATTGGCACGAACAACTCGTGCGCGTGCGCGGCAAGGGACGCAGGGAACGCCTTGTGCCGATCGGCGCGCCGGCACTGGCCTCGATCCAGAGGTATTGGAATACGCTGCGACAACCAGCGGCAGGGACGTCGCCGGTTTTCGTTGTGGAGACGAAAAAGCCCGGGCCGGTCACTCCTGTGAATTTGGCGCGCCGCCTTAAAAAGTATCTGGCTCTCGCCGGTCTGGACCCCGGTCTCACGCCGCACAAGCTGAGGCACAGTTACGCGACGCATCTGCTCGACGCTGGCGCTGATTTGCGCAGCGTTCAAGAGCTTTTGGGACACTCCCATCTCGCCACAACCCAGATTTACACGCACCTGACGACCGAGCGGCTGAAGCGGGTATATGACCAGGCTCATCCGCGGGCCTGAAAAGTTGGCGGATGGTTTGTGGATGTGCGGAATCTCGGTTGTTCACCCGGCTCTCAACAATGAGTGGAGGCGGTTCCCGAGTGGCAGCTTCACCCGATTTCCAGACAATCCGGCCTCGAACACTGCCATCGCCATTCCCAGAGCTTTCGCGCCGGCGTTGCCGCTGCAGGCCGGCTTGCCTCACCGAACGAGTATTCTCCCCCGCCAAGGCCTGCGATCATCAGACTCCAGCCTCCCAAAATCTCCCCGTGATCCAGCGGGAAGTCGTCATACACATACAACGACCACGTCCCGTTGACCGGCTGGCCTTGGGGGGCGCCGCCGCGAACAAGGTTTTCCAATCTTTCGCTGGAGCTGCTCACCGTCCCCACACGTCCCGCTTCATGGCACGGTTCGAACCCGATAGAAGCGCCGCGCTGCGGCGCCGGAGTTGTCGTTCATGGAAGCGGTGGTGTTGGTAGCTGTGATGTCCGGGGACAGATTGGACCAATTGGTTGGGTTTAGATCGGCTTGGTATTGCACCCGGTAAGTGACATTGCTGACCGCGCTCCACGTGATTACCACGTTCGTTGTCCCTGCGCCTGTCAATGACAGTATTCTCAATGGCGGGGTATAGCCGCCCGTGGTTGCGATCATCAGACTCCAGCCTCCCAAAATCTCCCCGTGATCCGGCGCAAAGTCGTCCCACACATACAACGACCACGTCCCGTTGGCCGGCTGGCCGTTGAATGTCGAAAGCGCCACCGGGCCGTACGGTCCAGCCGGCGCCGGCGGCGGAAAGTTATTATTGGTCGTGCCAAAGTCCGTCGGTGTAAATTGTTCCGACCAAATCTCAAAAGTGTCCGAGAGGGGGAAGGGCGCCGCATCCGTCAGCGTAAAATTGACGTTGGTTACCGCATTCCCTCCGCCGACCTTGGACAAGACCACGACTCCCTGGCCCGCCGGCCCCACCAGAAGCATGTGGACGTCGTCTGGATACTCGTGGCCGAACTTGTTCACGGAAAGGGTCAGGTTGGTAACCGGGCCGTTCATTCCCGCCACGTTGATGGTCGAGGGATACAGTGTCGCGGGTCCAACGTCGGGGATGGTAAAGGACGCCAAATTGGCGAACCTCGCCGCTCCCGGCGGGGGCGGATTGACCGTGAAAACAAAATTCGTGCTGACGCCATTGGTCCCGTCGCTGACCGTCACCGTATTGGTCGCCACGCCGGTCAC
>CAZNOE010000108.1:12235-12653 GCA_964574525.1 uncultured Bifidobacteriaceae bacterium | reverse complement strand
TTGGTAAAAGCCATGTGCCAGTATGGTGACCCGCGGGACAAATGTCGAATGCGGAAGTGTAGCAACACAGACATCCTGTCTGTGGAGGTAGGACAGGCTTCCAGCCTGTCGCTGCGCGATGAGCAAGTGCATTCGAAGTGTCGCGCCGCAGGCTGGAAGCCCGCGTTACTTCTCAGGCAGAGATGCCCTGAGCTACTACGCAGAGCCGTCGCTCCGCTTTCTGTACTACAATGGCAAATGTTCGCGCTGTTTCGACAAAGATTTCGAGGTTGCGCTTTTCTTCTTCCTCTCCCCGCGACGCAGGAGTGGGGAGAGGACCGAGGCGAGGGGTTGCGTCAACGCCAAACGCGAAAAGCCCCTCCTCTCCCCGCCCCGCTCCTCCATCCGATGGAGGAGAGGGAGTGGTTGCGGCAGCGCC
>CAZNOE010000108.1:0-12225 GCA_964574525.1 uncultured Bifidobacteriaceae bacterium | reverse complement strand
TGGGTCCAATTAGTTTCCAGCAAGGCGTCCCGGCTTGCGTACGCCACTGCCCTCGCGACTCGTAAGCGAATCCCCCAGGTCTTCACGAGCTTGCTCAGCGAAGCCGAGCAGGCGCTTCACAATTTCCGGATGCTCGGAGGCGACGTTGGTTCTTTCCCGGATGTCCCGCTCCAAATCGTAGAGTTCAGGCTCGGCGATTTTGATCTGCTCATACTTGGCCGGAATCCCGTTCGTGCCGCCGGGCCGCCCTGCAAGCGTGCGGAAGGCGTGGGGTAGTTGCAGTTTCCAGCGGCCGTCACCGCTCGTGACACCTTGAAGTTGATTGTTTTCGTAGTAGAAGAAGTAGGCTTCGTGTGGGTTTTTCGCGTCCTTCTCGCCGGCAATCAACGGCCAGACATCAAGGCCATCAATCTTGTGTTTCGGCAACTCCGCGCCGACGAGCTTTGCGATGGTCGGCAGCAGGTCAATTGTCATCAGCATTGCGTCGCTGGTTTTGCCGGACGGAATTTTTCCCGGCCAGCGCATGATGCACGGTTCGCGCGTGCCGCCTTCCCATGAAGTGCCCTTGCCTTCGCGCAACGGGCCAGCCGAGCCGGCGTGATTGCCGTAGCCCAGCCACGGGCCGTTGTCGCTGGTGAAGATGACCAGCGTGTTGTCGTCGAGTTTGTCTTTCTTGAGAGCCTTGAGGACTTCGCCGACGCTCCAGTCAATTTCCATGATGACATCGCCATAAAGGCCCTGCTGCGATTTGCCCTTGAACTTGTCGCTCACGTGCAGCGGGACGTGCGGCATCGAGTGCGCGAGGTAGAAGAAGAACGGGTGGTCCTTGTTGCGCTCGATGAACTTCACCGCGCGCTCGGTGTATTGCGTTGTAAGCTGCTCCTGATCTTCATGACCGAGTCCAACTTTGACCGGCGTGTCGCCCTCAATGAGCGGCAACGGCGGATACGCTCCCGGCTTCGCCTCAGGGTGATGCGGCCACATGTCGTTCGAGTACGGCAGCCCGAAGTATTCATCGAAGCCGTGGTGTGTAGGGAGGAATTGCGGGTGATGCCCGAGGTGCCATTTGCCGGCCATGCCGGTGGCGTAGCCCTTCTGCTTGAGCAACTGCGCAATCGTCATTTCGCTATCGTTGATCCCATGTCGCGCTCCCGGCCCAAGTGCGCCGTGAATGCCGAGGCGATTCGGATAACACCCGGTCAACAATGCCGTGCGCGATGCCGAACACACCGGCTGGGCCACGTGGAAGTTGGTGAACTTACATCCTTCCCTTGCCATGCGGTCGAGGTTTGGCGTCTTGAATCCTTTCGCGCCGAACACGCCGACATCGGCATAGCCCTGGTCGTCGGTGAAAATGATGACGATGTTGGGCAGACGCGATTCTGCGGCGGGTGTGAGCATCGGTCCGGCTACGAGTGTGAGCGTCAGAAAGAATGCGTGAATGGCTTTCATCGGTGTGAGGTTAGGAGATCGACGGGAAAGCTGAAAGCTGAAAGCTGAAAACAGAACGCCGCAAACAAAACGGCGGTGTTCAGCATCTAGCATTTCTCCATCTGCCAGAGACGTCACTTGTCTTCCCAAACCCATCGCACCAACCGCGTCTTGCTCCCGAAGTAAATGCCGGTGTCGGTTATCGCAAAACCGCACGTGATCGGTTCTTTGCTCTGCGCGACTTCCTTGAAACTGAACGTCTCGGGATCAACTGCAAAAATGCTGTTGCCCGCCAGCCCATAGACGGAGTCATGTGGCGCGTCATAGCCGAGAGAAATGTCATGCACCGAACCGTAGGGGACCTTGGCTTTGTGAAGAACCTGAAAGGTCTTTGCATCCAACACGAACAGCGTTTGCGATGGACGCGAAACGCCAAAAATCTTGCCGTGCGCCGCCGTCAGCGCGACGACATCCTTGTCGCCTGCCACGACGACGCTTTCCCACTCTTTGCGTTTTCCCTTCCAGTCCCAGGAAAAAACGACGCACTCCTTGGCGATTGGTCGGCCGCCGCCGCCCGCCGCGATGGAAGATCCGCCGAAGATTTTCTGCGTCGCCGTCTCCACACACAACGCGGAGATGCCTTGGTCAGCCACCAGATGGCGGTAATTCTCCACGACCTTGTCCGCCTTCGGATCATAAATGCCCAAAGCCCCGCCGACCTGCCCATAAGGCGGAAGGCTGCCGATGTACACGCGGCCATCCGGCCCCATCACCATCGCGCGCGGACGCAAATGTCCGTCGCCCATCGGACCGAAACCGCGCGGGTTGTGCTCCGGTTTGGTCCCGTAGTTCCATCCTTGGTTCGGATTGTAAATGCTCAGGAAACCGCCGGGATACGCGCACAAGTAGAGCAGCTTCCCGTCGGTCGCGAAGGAATAAATCTCGCCGCCGACCGCCGTCGGGTTGCCGAGATGCCGCAGCGTTTTCGTCGCCGGGCTGAAGTCGAACATCTCCAATGGCAATGCCGTGCTCCCGTAAATCCGCCCACCCGGGCCGGCGCCCACGGTGAATAGTTGAATCCCCGCTCCGTTGAATTCAGCTTTGTGTTCCGCAGCCTTGCCGTCTTTGGCCGTCAGCGTGTAGGCGATTTTCCCATCCGCCACGCGCCAGTTGCTCACCACGCGCCCATCGCGCAAGGCCACCGACTCCGTTGCTGGCGTCTGTTCAACTGCTGTCAGCGCATCGCCGTCGCAACGAAATGTTTTTTGTTCCACCTGCGCGTAAACCCGCCCATCAATCGCTCGAAACACGGACGCCGTCCCCGCCACGCGCTCAGCCTCGCTCAACAAGGCTTTCGTTTTCCCAGTGACCGGATCGAATCGCACGACCTGCGCCCGCACGGTCCCAATTCCGACGTAAACAAATCCATTCGTCGAACTCGCAACGGAGCGCGCATACATCTCGCTTTCATCAAGCCGACCCAAATCTTCGGACTTGCCGGTTTTGAGATCGTGGCGAACGAGGCGCGCCTGTGGATACGTGCAACTGTAAATGCGCCCGTCCCGGCCCAGCGCGAACTGCCACAGATAAGTTTCCGTCGCGCTCGGTTTGCCGAGCGACACCAGTCCTTTCTCCGGCTCGCGCGGATCAAATTTCAGCAAGTAGCCGCTCTCCCACGTCCCCAGATAAACGCACCGATTTGGCGCGACCAGCGAGGCCCACGCGCCTTCGCCTACGGGCGCGGCAAACTGTCGCGCCTGGCCGGTGTCGGGATTGGCCTGCAACAGGAACAGGCGATTTCCCGGTTGCGCGCAGTTGAAATAAATCACCTCGTTGGTTTTCTCATCAACGCCAACCACCGTGCCCATGATCAGTACCGACTTCACCGGAACGCCGAGGACTTCAAACTGGCCGGCGTTTGTGGCCGCGCCGAGGCAACTCAACACGGCGATAAGCGAACAAATGAACTTCAGTGGCGTCTCCGGGCGGGAAAGTATTTTCAAGTTCATGGCCCGCAAGAATGGCGAAAGCAAACCGCGCAGACGAGACGTTTGTTCGCAACGTGCGACGTCCGCAACCGCAGTTAAGCGACGCCGACAACCAAACTCGGTGCAAGGCTAGTTCGCGCGCTCGTTGAAATAGACCTTTACGTTTTTGGTGCCGCGGCCAGAAGCGATGATGTCCAGTTTACCGTCGCCGTTCAGATCAGCGAGACAAAGGTCTTCGCAGGCCATTGTGTTGTCGTCCAAAATCATTTGTTTCCACTTCTTGCCGGCGTTGTCGAGCGGAGCGAAAAGTTTGATGCCGACTTTTCCCTCGTCGTTTTTGGCGCGCCAGCCGGCCACGATTTGATCAGAACCGATGCCGAGGAGATCGCCGCAAGCCAGGGCATGGCCTTCTTTCAGCGATGTGTCGAGAACATTGCGTTCCCAGAGTGGACTTGCATCGTTGACCTTTGGTGCGGTGTAAACGACCACCTGATTGCCGTGCATCGGCTCAATGGTCACAAGAAAGAAGTCTCTGCCCAGCAGCTTGCCAGAGCGCACTTCACCGGCGCCCATAAATGCAGATTCCCGGTCCCTGTTTGCCACTAAGTGCCAGGATTTCCAATTCCCCGGCTCGCTCACGAGATGAAAGACCCCTTCTTTGCTGGCGACCAGCAATTCATCGCCGGCCTGCCGGGTCCATTTTACCAGGTCAAAGTTGTGGGTCAGGTGCAATGAATCATTCACCGGTTCCGTTTTCCAGGTTGAGCGAGGATCGGCAGGCATTTTATAGGTGAGGATCTTAACACCCGCGCCTTCGCCGCCTTTGTTGCCGCGACCGTGCAGCGGCGCCACGACCAGTTCGAACTTGCCCGACCCGTTTCGCATCCAACGCATCCGGTGCACCGTCGGCTCATGAGGCAATTCCACCGGGTCCCATTTTTGCGTCCGGTCTTTTGGCGGAACCAAATAGAACACCGCGCCGCTGTTGGCCGTGTCGTTGGGATTCCATTCGGCGCCGACGGCCACTTCGGCTTTGCCGTCGCCATCAATGTCTGCGGCGGCGATGCAGACGTTGTCGAGCTTGGTGAGATTCTCGGCGATGACGAATCTTTCCCAATTCGGATTGCGGTACCAGACAATTTGCTTTTTGTCCGCGAGGAGAATGTCCGGTTTCTTGTCCCCATCCACATCCGCCACGGCGAGGCCGTAACCAATCTCGATTTTGGCGTCAATCTCCACGGCGCGAAAACTTGGAGCGGCGGGTTCGCCGGCCCGCAACAGCGTAACGGGACCGAGCAGCAGGAGCACGGATGAGAAAGTTCTGGTGTTCATAGGGTGCTGAATTGAATGAAGCATGGCGGGAAAGCTAACGGATTTCAAGCGGGCGCGCGAAAACTCTTTTTCCTTTCCACGTGGTGTGCTTTAGTTTCCGCAACTCGATTCGCCTATGCGTTCTCAATTCCGCAACCTGTTCCCGGGATTCTGTGTCCTCAGCCTGTCAACGCTGCTTCCGGCGGCGGAGCCGGTGCCAACCTGGCTCAATCGGCCCATTCTCGGCCCGACGCAAACGCTCGCCGAAGTGCAGGTCTATACCGAGAACCGTGTGCCGTTGATGCCGCAGGTGAAAACTGCCGCCGCGTGGGACCGGTTGGCCGCGCGCCTGCGTCGCCAAACGCTGGAGCGCGTCGTGTATTGCGGCGAAGCGGCCCGGTGGCGCGACGCGAAGATGAAAGTCGAATGGCTCGGCACGATGGAGGGCGGCCCGGGTTATCGCATTAAAAAACTTCGCTACGAAGCTCTGCCGGGGCTTTGGATTCCGGCGCTGCTTTACGAACCGGAAAATCTCTCTGGCAAAGTGCCGGTCGTTCTCAACGTCAACGGCCATGAACCCACCGGCAAAGCCGTCGCCTACAAACAAATCCGCTGCATCAACGAGGCCAAGCGCGGGATGCTCGCGCTCAATGTCGAATGGCTGGGCATGGGCCAACTCAACGGCAGCGGTTATCAGCACGGGCTGATGAACCAGCTTGATCTCTGCGGCACAAGCGGGTTGGCCCCGTTTTACCTTGCCATGAAACGCGGGCTGGATTTGTTGTTGTCCCTGGACCACGCCGACCGTCAACGCGTGGCCGTGGCGGGTCTTTCCGGCGGCGGATGGCAGACCATTTATCTCAGCGCGCTCGATCCGCGCGTCACGCTCGCCAATCCCGTGGCCGGCTATTCCGGCCTTCGCACGCGCGTCCGGAACCTCAGCGACATGGGCGATTCTGAACAAGCGCCGTGCGACATGGCCACCGTGGCCGATTACACGCATTTCACGGCCATGCGCGCGCCGCAGCCGACTTTGCTGACCTACAATTTCAAGGACGATTGCTGTTTCGCTTCCGATCACGCGCTGCCGCCGCTCCTGGACTCCGCGCAGCCGATTTTCAAACTCTACGGCAAGGCGGAAAACCTTCGCTCCCACGTCAACTACGTTCCCGGCACGCACAACTTTGAAAAGGAAAACCGCGAGGCGTTCTACCGCATGTTGGGCGATCATTTTTATGCCGGCGACGCCAGGTTCAATCCGGCGGAGATTCCCTCCGAAGCCGAGATCAAAACGTCGGAGCAGCTTCGCGTCGAGTTGCCGACGAACAATGCGACTTTCTCGTCACTCGCTCTGGCGCTGAGCAAATCGTTGCCGCGCCACGCCGAAATCCCGGATGCGAAATCTGCGCTGAACAAGTGGCAACGCAGCCAGCGGAAAAAACTCCGCGCCATCGTCCACGCAACGAACTACACGGCGCAGGCGACGCAGGTTGGCGGCGAAGAAAAGGAAGGAGTGAACGCTCGCTTCTGGCAACTCAAGCTCGGGAGTGACTGGACGTTGCCGGTCGTTGAGCTCTCCCGCGGCGAACCCAAAGGCACAACGATTCTGCTGTCGGATGATGGACGGAAGAGCGTTGCCGCCGAAGCTGAGGCCCTGCTCGCCTACGGACTGCGCGTGCTGGCAGTTGACCTGTTCCAGTTTGGCGAATCAAAACTTGGCTCGCGCTTTCCGATATTGGTTGCCTGCGTGGGCGGGCGGCCACTGGGCCTGGAGGCGAGCCAGTTGAACGCCGTGGCCGGCTGGTCAAAAAAGCATTACCCGAATGAACCTGTCGGCGTCGTGGCGGTCGGCGCACGCGCCAGCCTCGTCTCGCTGGTCGCGGCAGGACTGGAGCCGGACGGCATTGCCAGCCTCGAACTTCACGGCGCGCTGGGCAGCTTGAAGGAAAGCATCGAGAAGAATTGGACGGTGGAACAGAAACCGGAAATGTTCTGCTTCGCGCTCTTGCAGGCGTTCGACATCAAGCAACTGGAGGCTTTGGCTGCGCCGGGGGCAATCGTGAGGAAGTAGATTGAGGGTCGCCTGGAAGCCTGCTGACGGTGGCTGGAAATGTGCGGGCGTATGAGACCCGAGCCATAGGGCTTGAAACCACGCCGCGAACGCGCCAAGCGCACCGTCACGCGCAATCCTTTTCACTTCGCCCACGCTGCCCCCGATCTGGAAATCCTCACACCGTGACCCGGCCGCGCAACTCTACGCCCGCGTCGGTTCGCGCAATGAATTCAAACGGCGGCAGCGCCGGCAACTCGTCTTCCCGAAAAACGCAGTGCGTCAGCTTCTCAACGCCGTTCAAACAATCTCTAACCACAAATGAACACTGATGGACACAGCGCGGCAAAGCCGCAACCACTCCCTCTCCTCCACCTGCCGCGACGGTGCGCGAGCACGGCGGGTCGGATGGAGGAGGGCCGGGGAGAGGAAGAAAAAGCGTGTCTCCAAATCTTTGTCGTAAATGCGCGAACTTGCATAATCGTAGTACGGATGGGGCGACCGCGAATCACGCCAGACACTCGAACGGTGAGTTTCAGTCGAATAAACTCGGTTCGCTATCTGTTGGCAAAAACACTCTTGCACCGTGTGTGATCGGGTAGGAAAGGGTGTGTTTGGCGACTTCTTCCAAGATTCCTGGACGCGCAATTCTGCCTGACAGCCAGCGCCTCCGCCAATACTCCGCAAGCAAAGCAAACAAGGATTCCGACCGGTCCGTTCACTCGTCGCGAGTGATGCTCCACTCGTAATCATGGCGTTTGTTTGGCACCCAGGCGGCATGTCCATCACAGTAGGCGACGTTGCCGCCATCCGCGCCATGATTGTCGAGCTTGTCCCATTTATTGTTCGTGCCCGCGTCATCGGTATCATGCACGTGCCAAAACGCCGACGGCCCCGGCTTGGACCCTTTAAGACCGTGGCTGTTTCCCTGCAGCACGTAGTTTTGACAAAAAGTCTGTGTGACTTTGTTGGTGACGTGGACTTCGCCAAGAATCTCGTAGCTGTGGCCATTGGTGCCATCCCGTCCGCCCGTCGCATTGTCTGTAAGATCTCGGATAAGCAGTTGTCCGGTGAGTCCGTTCAAAGTCGTGCTGGTGCCAACGCTGTTTCTTGTGCCTGGGCACACGAAAACGTTCAACGACTTGACCAAATCCGGATACAGCCATGATAGATCGTCTCGTCCGTTAATCCATGTGTTCGCGGCCGCGCCGATCGAGTCAATTTCGAAATGGCCCTTGTAATCAAACGCATAAAGTTGCGCTCCGAGTTCGATCTGGCGCAGATTGCTCAGGCAACTGGTCCGCTTTGCCTTTTCTTTCGCTTTCGCCAAAGCCGGCAAGAGCATGGCCGCGAGAATGGCGATGATGGCGATCACCACCAGCAGTTCGATCAGAGTGAATGCGCTCTGATGACGAATCGGTTGTCGGCCACGCGGCCCTGAAGCTTCGGGCGAGTCTGGTCTCATGGATTTGAACAACGCCAGGAATCTGTTTCTGTCCGACAGCCGGTCACAACTTGAATTAGCGAAACGTTCCTCGCTGGCCGCCTTTGCGGCGATGGTGCTGTTGGGAACCAAACGCAGGCTCGGCAGACACCATGTTTCCGTCAAGAATAAATCCACTCGACAGAATCTCCAGCCCGAACGCAAAGAGGCCGTCTCACGAACCGGCAGTACGATTTTGCTTGGCGCGCCAACGGTGTGACAGTTCATTGACAGCCATGAATCACCGGTTTGTCATTGGCTCTCTGTTGGCCGTCCTGACCACGACCGGGGGACTGCCCGTTCGCAGTGCCCCATCTGCCGATAATCCCCCAACTCCGGTCCGCAAGGTCGAAGACATCGTCATTTATCAAGACGCGAAATTCTATAGCGCGTTTCCTTCGATTGTGCGGCGTGCCGATGGCGAATTGATCGTCGCGTTCCGGCGCGCGCCGGAGCGGCGGTTGCTGGGAGAAAAGAAATACTCGCACACGGACCCGAACAGTCAGCTCGTGCTGGTGCGTTCGCGTGACGGAGGCAAAACCTGGAGCCGCGAGCCGGGATTGATTCATGCAAATCCGTTCGGCGGTTCGCAGGACCCGTGCATGGTGCAGTTGCGCGATGGCACGATCGTTTGCACGAGCTACGGCTGGGCGCTCCTCAACGAGGACTTTGCGGCGACGCTTTCCGAGTCGCTGCGGCATGGGAGCTTTGCCTTTC
The DNA here is from genome assembly GCA_964574525.1 of uncultured Bifidobacteriaceae bacterium. Taxonomy (GTDB): domain Bacteria; phylum Verrucomicrobiota; class Verrucomicrobiia; order Limisphaerales; family JADLHS01; genus WYBW01. The sequence goes on along the minus strand of CAZNOE010000108.1, from coordinate 3,245 downwards.
TGGGCGGCTTCGTGCTGCGCTCGAAGGACGGCGCCCACTCGTGGCAAGGGCCGTTTTATCCGCCGCACGCCGGCGCGGACAACACAACCGACATTTTCGGCAAGCCTGTGCCCGCCTACAACCGCGGCGCGATCTGCGAGGGCAAGGATGGCCGCCTCTTCTGGGTCGTGGCCGCGAATACGGACACGAAACCCCGGCGCTCGGAAACGCATCTGCTGATTTCCTCCGACAAAGGCAAATCGTGGACGTACTCGTGCCCCGTCGCGACCGATCCAAAAGTGACCTTCAATGAAACTTCGCTTTACGAAACGCCGAAGGGCGATCTGGTCGCGTTCATGCGCACCGCGGATTTCGACGACCACACCGTCATCGCGCGCTCGACCGACCGCGGCAAAACCTTCCAGCGTTGGCAGGACTCGGGCTTCCAAGGCCACCCGCACTATGCGTTGCGGTTGCCCGACAAACGTGTGCTGCTCGTGTACGGCTACCGTCACGCGCCATTTGGCGTTCGTGCCCGCGTGCTCGACGCTGAATGCACGAATTTTGCGACGGCGCAGGAAATCATTTTGCGCGATGATGGCGGCAACGGCGATCTGGGCTATCCCTGGGCGACGATGGTCTCGAAGAATCGCGCGCTCGTGGTTTATTACTTCAACAATGGCGACGGCATGCGGCACATTGCCGGCACGGTTTTGGAAATCGGACGGTGAATAGCCGCCATTCTCCCGGACGAAAACTTTTTTGGCGCAATTTCTCACTCGTCAAACGCCAGCGGTATTGTATTATCTTGGTCAGAAATTATGAAACTAAGTGTTTGCCTGTTGTTCGTGATCACGGCGGTCGGATTCCCTCGATTTGAATCCGCTGTGCTCGCCCAAACGACAACCCAGAGCCTGGTCAATCCCACGGTTCCACGCGTGCCACTCACGGCACCGGACCTGACCGTTCCGCCGTGGCCGCCACAGCAAGCCCCGGTGGCCAACCAGCCCACGCCGGTGACCATCCCCGCTCAACCGCCCCAATTCCCGTCCTCCGCCACGGCCCAAGGCGCAAACGTCCCGCTGCCGCCGAACATCCTTGCGTGGGACTCTGAGTTGAAGGAGACCACGGCCAAGACGGGCGATCCAGCGGCGCAGTATCTGTTCAGTTTCACGAATGTGTCATCAGGCGACATCGCGATAAACTACGTCCAGACATCTTGCGGTTGCACGGTCGCGCAAATGCCGGCTTTGCCTTGGAAGATTGCCGCTGGAACGAGCGGTCAGATTCCCGTCACGATGAACCTCGCGGGAAAAGCCGGCGTCATTTTCAAGACCATCACGGTCAACACGGACAAAGGCTGGAAAATGCTCACCGTCAAGACGACGATCCAGCCGCCCACCGCCACCGCCATGACGGAGGACGACCGTAAACGCAATCAGGAACTCGTCAAAGCCGACCGCCAGGCCGTGTTCAAAGGCGACTGCGCCCGTTGTCACGTCGAACCCGCGATTGGCAAGATGGGCAAAGACCTCTTTGCTGCTGCGTGCGGCATTTGCCACGAAGCCGAACACCGCGCCACGATGGTGCCGGATTTGCACGCGCTCGCACATGAGACGAACACGGAATTCTGGAAAACCTGGACCATGCACGGCAAAGTCGGCACCCTCATGCCGGCGTTCGCGCAAACCGGCGGTGGCCCGCTCTCGGACCAACAAATCGCTTCACTGGTGGATTATCTGGTCAAAGCGATTCCGTCCAAACCCGGTGCTACGGCGGCCATTCTCCCGCCGACACCTGCGGCGCATTAACGCCACTGCCAGACGATTCTGCGCGAGTTAGCTGGTTTATCTTCTTGATCAACGGCGCGGACATCCGCATTCGCGGCGCAACCCCAGACCTGACACCCACCAACACCGCTACAACCGCTTCGCCAGTTCCGCCTTGCTTTTGGCGAAGACTTCCTTGTGCAGCGAATTGCCATGGGCGTCCATTGTGACCACGGCGGGAAAATCCTCGACTTCAAATTCCCAGATCGCCTCCGGCGCGCCAAACTTTTCGTAGAAATACACGTTGCGAACTTTCTTGATGCAGTCGGCGAGCACTTGCGCCGCGCCGCCGATCCCGTGCAAATACACGCATCCATGTTCCTTGCACGCCGCCAGCGTCCGATCACCCATGCCACCCTTGCCGATGACGCCGCGCAATCCGAAGTCGCGGATGATCTGGCCTTGATATGGTTCCTCGCGGATGGACGTGGTCGGGCCAGCCGCGGTGCACTTCCACGAACCGTCGGGCTGCTTCATCACCACCGGACCGCAATGGTAAAGAATCCCGTCGCGCAGGCTCACCCCCGGCGGCAACTGCCCGCCCTCATGCAGATATTTGTGGACCGCATCGCGCCCGGTGAACACGACTCCCGAAATCAAAACCTCGTCGCCGACTTTGAGCGCGCGGATTTTTTCTTCGGTGAAGGGGAAGGAAAGTTTGGTCATGGCAATCTGTAAACCGTCTCAATTCTTTTTCCGTGCAGGTTTGTCGTTGAGCGCCATTGCTGATTCCTCGGCGAGCTGGCGTTCCTGTTGCGTCACAAGCTGCTGCAATTCCGCTGCTGACCGGATTACTTTTCGTCCCGCCTTTTCCTCGGCGTCGGTAATCTCGTCCAGCTTCGCAAAATAAGCATCAGGGTCGGCGGCCATCTCGCGCGACAGCTCGTCCTTGATGCGCCAGACCTCTTCCAGAATCGGATTCGTTTTCATCGGTTCATCCTCCCATAAGTTCGATGGGCGTGCAAATGTCCGGCAGCGTCAGTCCGTGACGCCCCATGAATTCGCGGAGTTTTCCAAGCAGATGAGGATTGGCCAGATGCCGGCAATTCCATGTGAGCAGAATGTTGATCCCTCGCTGTGCTGCGACCACCGCGTGAATGGCATCCGAAGCAGCCGCTGGCGGAAGTATCCTGGCAGCCAATAATTCCCGGGCCAGACTGCGCGCCGATTTGTCCACCGCCAGAACCGTCAGTCCCGACAGCGCTTCCATTCGTCGTCGGCTCATTTCCACATCTCCAAGGCCAGCCTCCTTTAACACTTCCGCCGAAGTCACGCACTGGTAACGCTGCCGCTCGGATTCGCCACCAGATAACTCACAATCGTCGTCTCAATGTAAATGGTTTCCATCGTTCAATGGACCGCATCGCGCCCCGTGAACACGACGCCGGAAATTAAAACCTCGTCGCCGACTTTGAGCGCGCGGATTTTTTCTTCGGT
>CAZNOE010000107.1:5419-12705 GCA_964574525.1 uncultured Bifidobacteriaceae bacterium | reverse complement strand
GCAGTGTGGATGGGGTCTTGTTCAACAAGAGCCAGACCACGCTCATCCAATATCCCGGGGGCAAAGTCGGAAGCTACACGATTCCCAGCAGTGTCACCAGCATCGGGGACTGGGCGTTCTCTCAATGCTACAGCCTGACCAGTGTCACGCTCGGCAATAGCGTCACCACCATCGGGGTCGGGGCGTTCCAAGGCTGTAGCAACCTGGCCAACGCCACGATCGGCAACGGTATCACCAGCATCGGGTCGTCGGCGTTCTATGGCTGCACTAGCCTGACCAGTGTCACGATCCCCAACAGCGTCACCAACATCGGGGATTATGCGTTCGCTGACTGCACCAGCCTGACCAGCATTACGATCCCCGACAGCGTCACCAACATCGACTACAATGCGTTCTGGAACTGCACCAGCCTGACGGGAGTCTATTTCAAGGGTAACGCCCCCAGCGTTGGTTTGTATGTATTCGAAGGTGCAAACCAGGCAACCGTCTATTACTTGCCGGGCACCACCGGCTGGGGCGCTACGTTCGCCGGTCGTCCGACTGCCCAATGGCTGCCTGAGGCACGAGCCAGCGATGCCGACTTCGGCGTGCGGACGAATCAGTTTGGATTCAACATCCGTTGGGCCAGCGACAAGGTTGTCGTGGTGGAGGCCTCCCCGAACCTGAGCAACCCCGTCTGGACTCCCGTGAGCACGAACACCCTCACCGGCGGCTCGTCCTATTTCAGCGACCCCCAGTGGACGAATCATCCCACCCGTTTCTACCGCCTCCGCTCCCCGTGACTGCCGAGCGCCTCGGATTCAACGCAACGAAACGAAAGACAATTATGAAATCCCCGATCTATTTCCCCACTCGCCACAGATTCGACTCTGAGCGGATGAACACCGCGTTGTCCGCCACGGCATAGGACGCGAGCGTGCGCTCCGCCAAATCGTTCTGCGCGAGCAATGCGAAGGTCTTGCCGCGTTTCACCACGAAGCCGACGCCCGCCTCGTTCTGAAAATAAATCCGCCCGTCCGCGTACACCGGCGAGGCGGAGAAATTTCCGCCGAGTCGTTCATTCCAGTGGATTTCTCCGGTGCGCGCGTCCGCGCACGTGGCCACACCGCTGTCGGCCACGAAGTAGAGTTCATCGCCCACTACCAGCAGCGACGGTGTGTTGGGCGCGCCCTTGCGGATAGTCCAGGCTACGTTGGTTTCGGTGACATCCCCGCGCGCTTCCGCCGGCTTGATCGCCTGCACGGTGGGATGATCAAAGCCCGTCGTGATGAACAGCAACCCGTGCGCAAAGACCGGCCGCGGCACCACGGAGTAGCCTTCGCCGTAGCTCACCTTCCAAATCTCATGGCCGTCCGCCGGATCGTATGCGCCCACGAAGCCGCTGCCCGCGCTGATGATCTGGCGCGCACCGCCGACTTCGATTGGGAGCGGCGTGCTGAAGGAAAATGTTTTCTGTGCGGTTGTATGGCGCGGCGTTTTCCAGCGTATGCCGCCTGTGTTGGCATCGAGCGCGACAACGACCGGGTCCTTTCCGCCGTCGCAACTGAACACCAGCATATCGCCCACCATCGCGAGCGAACCGCCATTGCCGTGGACGGGAGAATATTTCAGTTCAGTCTGTCGCCAAAGAATCTTGCCGGAGAGATCGAGCGCCGCCGTGCCCATGTGCCCGAAATGAACGTAGAGGCGGTCACGGTCAATGATCGGAGTCGGACTCGCCGGCGAGTTTTTCTGGTGAATCGTCTTTGCGCTGCCGAGATCGGGTTGCAGGACTTCGACATTCCAGAGAATCGCGCCGTCGGTCGCGTTTACGCAGAGCGCCCGCAGTGAGATGGGCGCGCCGTCAGCGCTATTGACGGCGGTCGTCAAATAAAGCCGGCCATCGGCCAACACCGGCGAGGACCAGCCGCGTCCGGGAATCGCCGTCTTCCACACCACGTTGCTCGTAGCGCCCCAGCGGAGCGGCACGTTTGTGGCGGAGGAAATCCCTTGCCCCGTCGGTCCGCGAAACTGCGGCCACTGGGTTTCGGCCGCTGCGGTGATTGCGGTACCGGTCAGGATGGCAAGGAGCAAAGTGTGCTGAAGCGATTTCATTATTTACGATCTACGATTTACGATTTACGCGCTGTTGCCAGATGTTGGTTCGTAAATCGTAAATCGTAAATCGCAAATTCAAGGCCATTGCGGAGTAACGAGGCGATAAAAGCGGTTCGCGAGAATGCCCGTCGAGTCCTCGACGGTCTCGACGCGGTTCGTGCTGTGGGCTTCGATCTGGGCAAGCGTAAACCAATCCGGATCGCCCAGCGAATCCTGATAAAGCACGCTGTAAGTACGGTTCGAGATGGCGAGGAATTGGAGCGTCACCAAGCCAGGGCTCGTCATGAAGGCGTCCACTTTCAGACTGCTCGACGAATTGAGCGGGTCGGTGCCGGCCAGGAATTCCTGTCTGTTGTTCAGGCCGTCGTGGTCGGGATCGGCGCCGGCATCAGGTGTCTTCCAATTTGTGCCGTGCGCGATTTCCCACGCATCGGGCAAACCGTCGCCGTCGCTGTCTTCATTCTCCGAGAACTGGCCGGGAGTCGGCGCAGCGGCCACCCAATTGGTTGGTTCGCTGCCGAAGGTCAGTGCGGAAAGGCGCTGGAGCGACGCGCCCCCGCCATCCGCGCCCGGCGGCCACGGTGCTTTATCATTGTAACGGACTTCTTCCATCGTGACATACGGCACAGCATCCAAATTGGGCGTGTCTGGAGCGTCCAACGTCAGGCGCTCGCCGTCGTTTTGCAGAGCGCCCGCCACGGGGCCGAGGATTTGCACGCCGGCCGGGACGTTGTAGTTCGCACGGAAGACGGCGGGATCAATGGGCACAAGCAACAGCAATTCGCGCGGCCCCAGCGTGATGTTGGCCGGAATAGCGTAGCCCAAGCCGCCGATCTTCCAGGTGTTCGTTGGGTTAGCCGGGTCGAACAGCGGCAGGGCGCTGTCACTGTTGTTAAGCAACTCGATGAACTCGTCTTCGTTTGTAAGCGGGTGGTAATGGATTTCGTTGATGGTGATCGGTCCCACGCGCGGGCCGGAGTTCGGCAACCCGAGCGTGCCCGAAATCTCCAGCGGCCAGAATTCCTCACCCACACTGTTCACGTAGCGCCCCAAGCTCACGCCGTTGAACACGGCGCCAAAAGCAAGACCGTGGGTGTAACCGGTCAGTTGTCCATTGGTAAGCGATGAGAACAGATAGACGGACTCCCCGGTGGAAGTAAACGCAAACGGCACGTTGCCGCCGCTGTTGGTGTTGAACTGGCTCTCGTCGAAATAGCGATGCCCGCCGGCCAACACGAGGGTGCCGTCCGGGATGCGGTATTTCTTCGGCACGTCGGGGTCATCGGTGAGATACCAGCCGCCGACATTCACGTTCGTTCCTGTCGGGTTATACAATTCGATGGAATCCTTCAGCGGCGGGTCGGTGTGCGCGAGGATTTCGTTGACGATGATCGGGGCAATGTTCTGCGCTGGGTCATCCGCGCCCGGCGAACCGCCGACCAGCGCGCTGGCCCGCCATTTGGCGCCGTCGTCCGGGGCTTGCGCGAGGCCGGGTTGCTTTGGCACCAAGGAAAATCCCCAGCCATCGGGCGTAATCGGCCAGGGTGCTCGATCGCCATAGGTGACAGAGAAAACATTTCCGCCGCCGGGGAATGAAAGGGTGATCGCTTCGCCGCCGTTGTTGAGTTGACCGCCGTAAACACCCTCGATGGGAACGCCCGGATATTTCGCGCCGAATGCGGTCGCGTTCCGTGCCAGCACAAAAAACTGGCCAGGAGCGAGCAGTGTGCCGTTCGTGAACGCGAACGTGATGCCCGCGCTGAAGGTGAGGCCGGAGAGGTTGAGCACATTGCTCCCGACATTCTTCAACTCCAGAAATTCCAAATCGTTGCCGACGAACTGGCCCAAAGGCGGAGGATTGTACATAATTTCCGTGACCGCCAGCTTGCTCAGGTCCTGCGGCGGGGCGAAAGAAGTTTCAACCAGCGCGCTCCAATTGGTCCCGGAGCGAACGCGGGCCCGAACCACGAGCGATTGATTAATCGGCACGGGAGTTCCATACGCCAGCGCCGCCGGGGCTACGGCGCCGGTCCCGTAAACCCGCGGGTCCGAACCATCCAGCGTGTAGTAGATGACGCCCGTGGCGTTGGTGTGCGTCAAGACGAGCGCAAAACCCGCGGAAACGTCACCGCCAAATTGGTTGAACGACGGCGGGCCGGTTGTCGGATACAACCCGGCGCTGGTGAATCGGGCAAGATTTCTTGCGTGCAGGACAGAGAAATGATTGGTGCGAAGTTTGTCCAGTTCCGGCACCCACCACTCGTCACGGGTGAAAGTGATGCCCGTGCCGGGATTGGCGCCGATGGTAAATTCCCGCGCGTCACCCCAGCGTGCCGACTCGCCAACAATCGCGCGATCAATCCGGGCAGCGCGCGCCATGAGCCGGGCGGCGTTGTTGGTGGGAGTCAGGGCGCCGCCGTTGAAGAGATGCGTCTGGATGCGGTCGCCGAAGAACCGGCGGAATTCCGGCCACGCGCGCAGTTGGGAGTAAATGCGGGCGGGCGTGTCGTTGTCGTTGGAGTTGATTCGTTCGTTGATCACGAGTTGGTCCAGGACGATTTCCTGGTCCCACGACAGGAAAATCCATTTGGTCGCGGGGAGGCCATTGGTGGAATTGGCGCGGCGATGCGCGGCATACCAGTTGTGCGAGGGCCAGTCCTCGGCCTCGGCGTAAATGTGGAGGAGCATGTAATCAATGAGGTCCTCGATATCCACGAGTTGCCCGACCGCCTGATACGCAGCCTCACTGGTGATGCCGGCATTGCACAGGGCGATCATCGCGCTCCAGTCATTTTTGTTTCCATCGAGAACCTCCGCTGCGTCGCGGATCACATCCCAGTCCGACTCAAGGCCGCCGAGATGCTCGGAGAAATTCGACGCGTCGAGCCGCTCGGTCGGATTGTAAACTCCCCAGTAAAGACCGTTGAGATAGAGATGAACAAAGTCGCCACGGCCGGACAAATGACCCATGTCACGCAACGAATCCTTCACCCAAACGTCGCGCATGTAGATGGAATCCTCCGGGCGGTAGCGCGTGCCTTTGCCACCGGGGATCAACGTCTGGTCCGAATATCGCGTGCCCCAGGCATCGGTAAAACACGCGCGCAGATCAATGTTGTCAAATTGCGCCACCGGATTGCCGAACCAATTGTAACTGAGCTTTGCCGGCCCGTAATCCGACTTGAACAGCAGCCGGAACGAGTGTTTGCACAGGCGGTTGTTGTCGCGGCTGGCGTTGCCTTCGATCCTCAGCCCGCAGTTGACTTGAAACTCAGAAGTGTTGTCGCCGTTGAACAACTCAACCGAGGCCGCGCGTTCCCAAAGATCGCCTTGCTGGGTCGCATCCACATAAATGCCCGTGGACGGATCCCATATCGAAGAGTGGTCCGTGATGATTGAGAGCGTGGGTATGGAGCTCAGATCATTTGAAATCGTTGCGCCGTAGTTCGCATCGTTCACCACGTTTGGGTCCATCTCATAGTCTGCCGGATAGCTGGCCTGCCAGACAGTCGGATAGCCAGACAGGCTGTTCGGTTGCTGGAGGACCTGGCTGAGGAAAATGTAGGTGTGCGTGTCCGGCTCGCTCGGCACGTAGTTGGTCAGGAACGCCGCGGCGCGCAACGGCTTGGTATTCGCAATCGGGATCGGGCTGGAGTAAAGCGTGCTCCCGCTTTGCGGGATCGGCGAAGGAATGCTGCCGTTCGTAGTCCAGTAAATCGAAGCAGTGACCGTCGCCGACGTGATAGCCACGGTGAACGGCGTATCGTGGAAACCCCGGTCCACACTGAACTTCGTGTCGCTCACCAAACCGAGATAGCCCGGGCCATTGTCCGCGCCCGGTGTGGCCGGAGTGAAATAGCGCGGGACGTATGCGCCGTTCACAATGCCTTGCAGTTCCGGCAGAACCAAAAAGTCAGCGTCTGTGGCGTTGATGTTCATACCGTGAATGGCCAGCACATTCGGGCCGCTCACCAGCAAGCCAGGCGAATTCGCGAACACGATGTCTTCGTAACCCAGCGTGTCCGAATGGGTGTTCGTAGCAGAGGAGTTCCACTGTGGCGAAGCGGGCGTGTTGCGTGACGCCACGAGTTGGCCGTTGATGTAAGCGGCGAACCCGTCGTCATATCGCATGCGCAACTTGAGCGTTTGAAACGCGGTCGGATCAGCGACTGTGAACGGAATGCGGGTGAACGCGGAGGCGTTGTTGCTGAGCATTAGCGCCGCGAGACCGTTGGTGGCGGGCAGCGTCGAGAGCGTTTCAATCTTCAGCGCGTTGAGGAATACGCCAAAGGAAGTGTTGGCGGCCGTGCGCCGGCCCGAAAGCAGAATTTTCCCCGTGCCGTTCGCCGTGGCGTCAAAGGTGAAACGGTATTGATCATTGGATGTCGGCAGGACGGAGCCGTTGAATATGTAGCCGTTCGTCACCGACACACCGTTGGCCGTCCAGTCGGACACGCGATTGCCGCCGCTGCCGCTGTCGAATGACCAGACCGTGACCCGATGCGCGCCATTCGTGGCGAGACCGGCGATGGTCACGTCCAGTCCGCCCGTGCCGGTGTCATCGCGCGAGAAGATGAAGTCGCGCAGTAGAAGGGATTCGGTGAAGGCACCGCTGTTGACGGGTGTGGCGCGCAGGCGGTCATCGTAACCGTAAGGTGTGGTGTTCGACACGGTAACGGTGATGCCGCCGAAAACCCGCGTCGTGGCTTGCGTTTGAATTGTGCCGGAACTCACATTCGAGTTGATGACGAAAGAGGTGAAGCCGGATTCGGTTGTCGCCGCCAACGCTGCGGCGCTCTGGCTACGCTCGTTGATATCAAGCGCGAGCACCGAGCTGGCGACGGTGCCGACCGTGAAACCAACCGGCGTATTCGTCGCCTGCCACGACGCGTCGGTGAACGTGCGCGCCGTCCACGTCAATCCGAGAGTGCCATTGGACGGCACAAGTACGCGCGCGACTGCGCCGATGGAAATGAGTTGCGTGACGGAGGTCTGGACTTCCAGACCGTAGGAAACGTTCCTCCGTTGCGGCGGATACGCGGGCGAGAATTCGTGCGCCACCGTCACCCCGTCCGGTTGGGCCAGCGCGAGGTAACTGCCACCGTTGCCGAGTTGAAAATTCGTGTGCAACTCGGCGCGGTTCTTGCCCGAAGCGAACACGATGAGATACCCGCCCGCCGGCAGGTTCG
>CAZNOE010000107.1:0-5319 GCA_964574525.1 uncultured Bifidobacteriaceae bacterium | reverse complement strand
GCGCGGTTCTTGCCCGAAGCGAACACGATGAGATACCCGCCCGCCGGCAGGTTCGTGGCCGGAAACGTCCACCGCGTCAGGTCCGCGGCACTGTCCGTCAAGTGCCAACCCGCGAGATTCACCGGCGCCGCGGAGTCGTTGTGGATTTCGATCCAGTCGGGACTTGCACCATCCTGGTCGGCAATCGTCCCGCTGTTATCGGCCATGAATTCGCTGATGACCACTCCGCCGGCGGCACGGAAAGGGCACGCGCAGAAGACGCTGGAAATCAGGAAGGCGAACAGCGGCTTGGTCATTACAAATTATCTAGTGCCAGGCAGACAGTAGCCTATTCGCGGCAATAGCCAAGGCGGAAAAGCGCCCCACGTTGCCTGCGCAACCAACATTTTGGCGTATCGCAAAACGGGTTGGAGCACTTTCTTATTGCAAACGACCGCTTTTCCGACAATGATCTGAGCGTAGCCCCAAAACAATTACGTCGCGATATGAGAACCTTCTCGACTGCCAGACGAAGCGCCCGGCGCGGTTTCACGTTGATTGAATTGCTCGTCGTCATCGCCATCATCGCGATTTTGGCCGCGATGCTTCTGCCGGCCCTCGCCAAGGCCAAGGCCAAGGGTAAGCGCATTTCCTGCCTCAGCAACATGCGGCAGGTGGGCTATGCGATGCACATGTATGTCGGGGACTTTAATGGCAAGATTCGCAATCCAAATGAGAACAACACCTTCGACTTCAACAGCCAGTTTGCCAATGACAACCCGCTCAAACTTTTCCGGCCTTATGTCGGGGCGAAAAATCCGACCGATCGGACCCCGGTCTATGCCTGCCCAGCCGCACTGCCCTCGACGAAGCCCGCGTATGCTCCCACCGCCATCAGTTCGACGGCCATTATCTTCAGCGAACTTATCCTGAACATTGGACTGGAGAAGCTTCGTAATCCGACCCGGACCGTTGTCATGCAGGAACATTATGTCTTGATGAGCCAAATCTGGTATGAACCGGAAGGAGCCGACATCACTTATACCCAGTGGCACACTTGGACAGCGTCCAGTTCCAGCGAATGGAGCGGCACTCCCCGCGAGCATTACAACAATCTCCATCAGGAGGGCGGCAATTTGATCTTCTGCGATGGACATGCGGAATATCGTCAGAATAAAAAAACGTCCAGCTTGGATTTCGGTTTGGTGGATGCCAGAGGATTGGATTCTCCATGGCAACCCGATGAGGCGCATTCCCGCGCACAGTACTTTTACCGCTGAACCAACCGTGAAACCGTTCACTGTCCTGTCATTCGTTGCCGCCTCGGTTCTGGCGGCAAGCTCGCTGAGTTGCAAAAAGAAGGAAGCGCAAGCGGACGCCACTCAACCGCTACAGCAATCGTTCCAGACGGCCGAGCCTCAAGTCAAACAGGCGATTGAAACGGTTAACGCGAACCTCAAATCGGGGAATTACGCGGAAGCCTCCCGGGCGCTGGCACCGGTTGTGACTGGTCGCAATCTGAGTGATCCGCAGAAGCAGGCTATTGGTGTGGCTCTCAAGCAAATCAATCAGGCGATCGCGGCAAATCCTGCGCTCGACACCAAAGAGATGTATGAGCTCCGCGCCAAGATGTTCAGGGCCGTTGACGGTGGACCGCGATTCTAGTTTCGCGAAGAAGCCGCTCACGGGATCATCAGCTTTATTCGGTAGAATCGGGGATTCGTGCCGGGCGGACCGCCGGTCAGGGTGTAGTTGTCCACGAAAGTTTTCATGCTCTCCACACCGGCGGGCACGTTGGTTTCCGTCACGGTCAATGCCTGGGTGAAACTCGCACCGAAGACAGTGAGACCATCGGCATATTCCACGGCGTAGCTCTTGCCACCGACCGACGACCAACTGATTTGAGGGTAGCCCGTGCCGGATTGGAGGCTCGCTTGTGCCCGGAAGGTGGAACTGGGATTGGCCGGGTCCAAGCCCAACCAGTAGCATTGCAGGTTGCTGAATTGATTGGCCGCCTGCGCTTGAGGCAATGCGTTGGTGACGTTCCCAAAGTAACGGCTTTCCCACCAGTCCGGCAGACCGTCGTTGTCGGTGTCCAGAGTCCCATTCCAGTAATCAATGACCGCGCCACCGATCAGCAGCTTCCGGCCTGATTGGTTGATGGCGTTTGTCGCAGGACAAAGCGCCAGCACAATCGCTGAGTCCGGCGACAGCGTCAGCGTGGCAGTTCCCGAAACATTGGTGGCGAGGAACGCACCGGTAATGAGGTTGTAAAGTTGTTTCGCCTCCTGCCCGACGCTCACTGTGACTTGCTTCACAATAGCATAGGGATTGTAAAAAAGGTACGTGGGACATGTCGTGGGCGGAAAAGCTTCGGTGGCGACGCAATCAATTTGGAGGATGCCCGGCACGTTCGACGTTTGGAACAACGCCGCCATCCAACCGCTTCCCCACGTGCCGTAAGGATTCAGATCCTGGATCGGAGCGGCGGCGTCGCCGGTCGCGTAAGGCGTCGTGGTGCCCAGGCGTCGCACACCTTCGTACGAAATACTCTGCACGCCGGATTGCTGCACCCAGGCCGCGCCGGATTGCATATTTGTTGGGAGTGTGTTCGGGTAGAAGAGATTTGCGTTGGCGGCGACGTGCAAGAGCCAGCGACCCAGCAGCCGGGCATACTGCGGCTCGTAACGGACCACGGGCGCGATGATGCCGGCGGCGGTGTAAGAGTTCATCGAAAAGGCATAGCCGCTTGAGTCGGTCGTGCTGCCCATCAGTCCGTAGGCGTCATAATTTCCCCAGCGCGAGTTCTCGCAACCCCAACCGGGCCGGGCATCGGAGCCAGAAGCAAAAATCCAGTTCAGATGTTTGCTCGTGGAGTAGTTGCGACCCAACTCCGCGTTCATGCGGGCGGCCAGGGGCGGGCCGAAGAAGCCCAGCGTTTCGTAGAACGGATTGGCGGCGCGGCTGTTCAACTGAGTCATGCAGGAATCGGCGGCGGCGAGATACCTGGCATCGTGGAATTGCGCGTAAGCCAGGTATTCGAGCCACGCGATGCCGATGGCCATGTCCGGTTCATCCCAGGCATAATCCGTCGGCGTCATGGTCGTGAAGTTGAAGCCGGTGTGCTCCCAGTTGTTGCTCAATACCGGCAGCGCAGTGAGCCAACTGTCCGCAATGGCAGCCATCTTCGTTTGCAACGAAGCGCGGCCCGGATAGCGCGAACCGATTTGATAAAAAAGAGTGCTCGGGAAAATGTCATACCAGGCCGAGCCAGAGCCTTGCGAATTGACATTGTTCAAGAGAAGGCCATGGCCGTTGACGACGCAATAGAAAACCTCGCACTGTTGAACGCGGTCCGTGCCGTTGAGCGAAGCTAGGTTCAGGCCCGCGAGCGTGCCGCCCAGCACCGCGCCCAGCGCCGTGAGCGCCTCGCCGCTGTCGCGCGGGTTGCCGACGTAACTCGGCAGACCAAAGGCTGCACCAGAGTAGCCCGCCGCGGTGTTCGCGGTGTATTCGTAAAGCAGCGGCAGATATGGACCGGCGATGGATGAGTTGAACGCGAGTTGATGATAATCGAGGGCGGTCTGTTTCCAGTCGCGAATGATGAGTGGATCAGGCAGGAGCGGAAAGTTTTCGAGGTAAGGCACAAGCGAATTGACATTGGCGGCCGTGGCCAGAGAAATGTCGTCCAACCAGGCCTGACCTGTGACATCCACGCCACCGCCGGAGGTGAACGAGAGTCCCAGCTTCGCTGCGCCCGCCGGGGCGGTGCACTGCTGCGTCAGTTCCTCCCAGAAGTCGTGCGCCCCGGCAAACAGATAGCTCACTCCGGAGACGTAAGCGTTGGCACCATTGTAGAAATTTACCGTCACGCGCATCGGTCCGACATTGGTGATGGTGTAGCGAAGGTTGTAGCGGAGTTGGTAGTTCGTGCCGCCGGTGATGTTGAGCCGGTCGGAATACCACTCGCCATAGGCCGTGGTGCTGGTGTCGTTGAGTTGGAAGGAATGTGTGGAGCTGACCGAAAGCGCGGTGGTCCACACGTCAATCGTCGTAAGTGAGCCGCCGCGGTTCCAGAAGTTGGGAACGCCGTCGCTGTTCGAGTCCAGTTCCAGCGTGGGATTAGGCCAGATATTTCCCGGGAGCAAACCAGCCGGGAGACGTTGCACGCCGGCCAGACTCAGCGCCGCCGTCAACAGAGCAACTGCCCGGCGCGCACTGCGGCTCAAGACTCCAAGCCTTGCCGCCTGATTTCGGGGGCGAGGCTTTCGGGAGCCAACCGGCAGCAGTCTCATTGCGACGAATGTAACCCAAATCTGCCAGCAATGAATGCCGGTCAGAAAATAAAATGGGCAAAGGCTGCCCCATTGGTTTTTCTGCCCGGCGAGGATTCTCCTCGCCGGGAAGAAGCGTGCCTCGTCGTTACTGCTGTATGACGCGATAAAAGCCGGTGTTGCCAGCATGGATGGCCGTGTCCAGATACGAATTCGAGAGCGAGATGTCGCCCGCCAGATTTGTGTCGAGCGATGTCCAGACCGTGGGCGAACCCAGAGTACTGGCGAACTGCACCGTGTAGAGCTTGCTGGGCATGCTGAGCCAAGTGATTGTTCTGCCGCCGGCATCGGCTGTAATACTCGTGATGACCGGAATGCTGATCCGCACGGACAGGTCGTCAATCACCATGGTCCCCGTCACGCTCCCGGAACCGCCGGAGGCAAATTTAACCGAGAGTTGCCCGGTGCCCGCGGGCACGAGGAAGCGGCCCGAAACCCGCTCGAAGGGCGATGCGGCGACGCTGCCCAGCCAGCCTGGGCTTTGGCCACCCACCTCGAAATTGTATTCCGGCCCAGTAGTGGTGCCCCCGGCAGTGCGGAATCCGAAGGTCAACCGCATACCCCCGTTTGTCGTGTCGTAGAGTCGGAAGAATTGCACGTCGAGCACGTCGTTTTCCGCCACGCCGGACAGGGTCAGGTACTGATACCATTCGCCGTAACTGCCGGAATTATCCACCAGGGAGAGCGAGTGGGTGGGGCTGACGGAGTTATTCGTGGTCATCTGATCCATCGTGGCATCATTGCCGCCGCGCGTCCAACCCACCGGAGACGCGGCCGCGGGGTTATCCAACTCAGAGCCCAGCTCAAACGTCGGGTTCGGGAAAAAGTTACCTGGCAGGACGGTCGGGGGTATTACTTGCACTGCTGAATTGAGGGCCACCGTCAGGTCGTCGATGACCATTACCCCGGTGGGTTCTCCGGAGCCGCCGGAGACCAGGGCAAAGCGCATCCTCACCGCGCCGACCGGCACGAACAACGCCCCATTCCGCTTCGTAAACGTCGAATC
>CAZNOE010000106.1:0-12724 GCA_964574525.1 uncultured Bifidobacteriaceae bacterium | reverse complement strand
GGCGTTGCACGTGCTCGAAATCATCACCGCCGCGCGCGAATCGCAGGAAACCGGCCGGCGCATTGCCCTCAGGTCCACGTTCAAATGGCCGATACTGAGTTGACGACTCTCTTCGGCATTGCCAACCGCTCCTTGCGGGGTGAATCATCCGCACGTGACGATAAGACTGAACAGTTGTCGGCGAATCCTCTGCTGCGCAGTCCTCTCGATCGGGCTTGCCGCGCAGGCGCAAACAGGCAGACCCTCCGCAGAAAAACCAATCGAGTCCCGCGAGGATGAACCAACCGCCGTTGTTGTCACGCCGCACACACCTCCGGCTCTTGCATCGGTGGCGCCCCGCATGGTGGAGTCGTCGGCATTCCGCCAGACAATATGGACGACCGAGCAAGGACTGCCTGACAACACGATCAAGGCCTTGCTGCAAACACGCGACGGTTATCTCTGGATCGGGACGGCCGGCGGTTTGGTGCGCTTCGACGGGTTGAAGTTTACTGTGTTTCAACGGCGCACTCATCCCGCAATGGTCAATGACGACTGCCGGGCGCTGGCCGAAAGTGCGGATCGGAGCCTTTGGATCGGCACCCCAAACGGATTGCTGCGTTTCGCCGATGGCGTTTTCCAGCGCTTTACCCAGGAAGATGGCCTGGGTGAAGCAAAGGTGCGCTCGTTACTGGCCGCGCGTCACAATGAGATTTGGATCACAACCACCAAGACCCTCAATTGCTGGCGGAATGGGGAGTTGGTCCGATGGCTTGGCCCCGACGAACTCAGTGCCAATTCCGGCTACGATATTCTTGCACTGGCTCAGGACACGGAAGGCAACTTGTGGGTCTCGCACAATCTCGGGCTTCACTGTTTTGACCGACAGCTTGACCAATTTCGGCCGCAGGCGCTGCATGACCACTTCAAGGGTTTGACCATCACCGCGATCTTCGGCGATAAACCTGGAAGTTACTGGCTCTTTTCCGAGAACCCTCACGCCACAAATCTCTTTCACCGGTACGAGGCGGGCTATTCCACCAACTTCTCCCCACCCGGACCTGGCAATCTGGCGGGCGATCCCCAATTCATCGTCCCCGACCGCACCGGCAACCTCTGGCTCTCGGCTGGGCAATTCGGCCTGGATTGTTTTCGCAGCGGGCAATTCACACGGTTCACCGCCGCGGATGGACTCTCCGACACTTGGCTGCATGCGTTCTGCGAAGACCGCGAAGGAAATCTTTGGATCGGCACGGACCGTGGCCTGAACCGGTGGCAGCCGCGTCGCATCCGCGCCTACTCGGCGCACAAAGGACTGGTCCACGACAACGCTTGGACGCTGTGCGAAACAAGCGATGGCAGCCTCTGGATTGGCACCGACAATGGCCTGAGCCGGTTCAGAGACGGCCACTTCATCAATTACACCGAGCGCGACGGGTTGGCGAAGAACACCGTCCGGGCACTCGCAGAGGATGCGGATGGAGGGTTGTGGGTTGGCTCCGGGGGTGGAGGAATTGATGTGTTTCGCGATGGCAAGTTCGTGAACCTTCGTCTGCCGGGGGATCTGTCCGGGAACAAGATCCGCGCGCTGCACCGCGGGCGCGGCGGCTCAATGTGGGTGGGCAGTGAACTGGGTTTGCATCGCTTTCAAGCCGGACAATGGACAACTTGGACTACTGCCGATGGCATTCCACATGACGACATACGCGCGATCCGTGAAACCGGCGATGGCGCACTTTGGGTCGGAACGTTTGGCGGCGGCGTGTGCTTGCTTGGAGTTCCGCGTTCAGGCGGCAAGGCGGGCGGCTCACCGGGTAGCCGCGAAACTTCACTCCCGTTTCTAGACTCGACGGTCGCAGACCGGCTGAAGCCGGGACTCCAGACGTTCACCACGACGAATGGTCTCGCCAACAACTTCGCCTGGGCCTTTCACGAAGGCGCCGACGGCGCGCTCTGGATCGGCACCGAAGGCGGGTTGAGCCGTTGGAAGGACGGGCGCATCTTCAGCTTCACCACCGAACATGGCTTGTCGGAGAACATTATCAACGAGATCCTGGAAGATGACTCGGGGAACCTTTGGTTAAGTGGCGAGGAGGGCATTTATCGAATTCCGCGGCGCGAGCTGGAGGCCGTGGCTGAAGATCGAGCGCGCAAAGTAAACGTCGCGGCGTTCGGCGTCGCCGACGGCTTGTTGAGCCGCGAGACGAACGGTCAGAAAAGCCAACCCGCCGGCTGCCGCACACGCGATGGAAGACTTTGGTTTCCGACGACCAAAGGCATAGTCACCATTGATCCACGCGCCGGCATCTTGAACGAAATCCCGCCGCCGGTCGTCATCGAACAAGTCCGGGCGGGCGAGGAAATCGTTTTTGGCGATGGTCGGAGCTCGGTCAGGCCAGATATCGGATTGCGGACTGCGGAATTGCGTTTGCCTCCTGGGCACGCCCGGGTGCTCGAATTCCACTACACCGCCAACAGCCTCGTAGCCCCGGAACTCGTCCGCTTCCGCTACCGTCTCGAAGGTCACGACCGCGAATGGACGGACGCCGGCGATCGCCGCGTCGCCTACTACACAAGTCTGCATCCCGGTGATTACCGCTTCCGCGTCTTGGCCTGCAACAACCACGGCATCTGGAACGACACCGGCGCGAGTTTGGCCTTCTCGCTCGCACCGCGTTTCTATGAAACGACCTGGTTCTATGCCCTCTGTGCGCTGGGTATTGTC
Organism: uncultured Bifidobacteriaceae bacterium; assembly: GCA_964574525.1. Classification (GTDB taxonomy): domain Bacteria; phylum Verrucomicrobiota; class Verrucomicrobiia; order Limisphaerales; family JADLHS01; genus WYBW01. The sequence goes on along the minus strand of CAZNOE010000106.1, from coordinate 10,020 downwards.
AGCGTGGGTTACGGCTTGCATCGGGTGCGGCTGGGTGTGGCACATCGCCTCCAGTCGCTCGAACACCAGCTCGCTTTCGAACGTGAGCGGGCGCGCATTGCCCGAGACATCCACGACGCAGTCGGCGCAAACCTCACGCAGATCGGGCTGTGGACGGAACTGGCCAGCCGCAGCATCGAGAAGCCGCATCCGGCAGCGCAGCATGTCCAGCGAGTGGAAACCGCCGCACGCGATGCTTTTGAATCGTTGGGTGAAATCGTCTGGGCCATCAATCCGCAGAACGACACGCTGCGCAGTCTGCTGGCCTACTTGCGCACTTACGTGCTGGAGTCGCTCGACGCGGCTGGGATCAAAGTGCAATTGGATTGGCCGGATGTGATTCCCGATTGCCATGTGAACGCTCAACAGCGACACCACCTGTTCCTTGTCGTCAAGGAAGCGCTGCACAACGTGGTGCAGCACGCGGCTGCGACGGAAGTTGATTTGTCAGTGCGGATCGAGAACGCGCGGCTGTCGGTGCGGCTGCGGGATAATGGACGCGGCTTCGACGCCAAATCCGTTCCCGAGGGGGGCAATGGACTGGGCAACATGGCCAAACGCGCTTCCGAGACCGGCGGCCAATTCACGCTTTCCAGCCAGCCGGGTCGCGGCACGGAGATCATCATCGAAATGCCTCTTTGCCGCGCCGCAGAGAAGCCGTCGGGCAACAGCACAGCGGCATCCGGCAAACCTCAGAATTGAAAACCCATTTTCCATCCCACCAGCCATGATCACGGTTTCCATCATCGAGGATGAGCGCTCCACGCGCGAGGCCTACGTCCAGATTATCGGCGGCACACCGGGCTTCCGCTGCCTGGGTGGTTATGCCACTGCCGAAGCGGCGCTCCAGGAGATTCCGCGCCAGCCGCCCGCGGTGGTTCTCGTGGACTTGGGCCTGCCCAAACTCTCCGGTGCCGAGTGTTTGCGCAAACTCAAGGCCCGGCTGCCCGATACCCGATTTGTCGCCCTCACCAAGTTCGAGGACGCGGCGAGAATCTTTGAGGCGCTGAAGGCGGGCGCGCACGGCTACGTGCTCAAGAAAACTCCGCCCGCCGAACTGCTGGCCGCCATCGTGGACGTGCGCAACGGCGGCGCGCCCATGTCAAGTGAAGTCGCCGCGCGTGTCGTCGCCTACTTCCATGCGCAAGGAAAGGACTCGCAGGAACTCCCGACGTTGACCGCGCGGGAGCGCGAGATTCTGGAACTCCTGGCCAGGGGGCTGCGCTACCGGGAAATCGCGGACAAGCTTTCGATCAGTTTCTCCACGGTGCGCGCTCACCTCAGCCACACCTACGAGAAGCTCCACGTTCGTTCCCGCACCGAAGCCGTGGTGAAGTACCTTCAAGAGTGATTCGCGGAGGGTGTGCAGCTTCGGTGTGCTCACGTCGGCATACCTACTCCATCCGCGGGCAGGGAACCCGCCGGCTGCTGTGTTCTAATACCAACGTACTATTCCTTCCGCCAGTTGCTCCAAGAAAGGCTGTAAAATAAGCCTTTCGGCCAATTGTGCGGGTTTTTGATTTGAGTAAACTCCGGGCAACAAGAGCAACCAAGATATTCCTCACCAAAACGGAGATTCCGACGTTATGAAAATCCTCAACAATCAACCCCAGAAAACCATTGTTAACCAACCGCGCTTGATACCGTTTCGCCTCGCTTTGCTGTCAGGGTTGGCCTGCGTATGTCTGTTCGCACCGCGAATCGTGCTCGCTCAAGTGACGGACGACTTCAATGATGGCGACGATGTCGGCTGGAGTCTCTACTTCCCATTTAGCCCGCCATCCGTCACGTTCCCTGCGGGAGGTTACCGTTTATCCGGCGGTTCCGGACTCTGGTTCGCCATCTCGTATAGAGCGGACGCCAACCTCCAAGACTTTGTCACCTCGGTGGATATTACCGATTGGACGGACGTCAACCAGTTGTTTGGCATCTTCAGCCGTTTGAATGTTGTCGGTGGGCAGCCAAGTGGATTCGCCTTCTACTGCATCAATAAACGGCCCAGCACCACCGCCAGCCTGATCGGGATGGCTCGTATGGACAATCTTGGCAGCAGAGCAGACATCGCTAAGGGGGTCGTGCTTACGCTGGACCACGGGAAAACCTACCGGATGGTGTTCACGGGCGTCGGCACGCGCCTGACAGGTCAGATGTTCGAACTCACAGACGGCGGGCCGGTCCTACTCGGCACCGTGGCGGCTAATGACGCCAACTATCTGAGCGGGGGCGCCAACGGACTTTTGGCCTATGATCGCACCGGCGGCGCGGGATCAATGGATGCGACTTTTGACAATTTCAGCGCGATTTCCGCCGACGCGGTCGCCGCGCAAAGCCACCTCAACGACACATGGGCACTACCCATGACCTCAGGCGCTTGGACGCAACTTTCGCCCGGTCCTGACGTGCCAGGCGCCCGACGATTCTTTCCGCATGCGCATGACACGCTTAGAAATCGGCTTATCATTGCGGGGGGACTAGGCGATACCGAAACCTTCTTCGATACTTGGGCGTTGGACTTGAATGTTCCTGGCTCGGAAACGTGGACACTGCTCGACTCGTCCTATCCACACTCCAGGTTTGGCCGGGCGGGCCTCTATGATTCGCTGAGAGATCAGTTTGTTGTGATTCACACATACACGCATATTGATGTGCTTGATCTGACGGCGAACACCTGGTCCTCCATCCTCACTACGGGGACCACTCCTGAGCCCCTGGTTTACATCACGCACTCTGCTTTCTATGATGCGCTCAACGACCGCTACGTTGTGTTTGGCGGCGGGTCCGGCACCGATCCCGCCGCTTACACTTTTCGCGTCCGGGCGCTCGACCCAAAGACCATGGTTTGGTCAGACATCGTTCCCAGCACCGCCGCGCATCCCACGGCGCGCAGTCTCGCAGGGGCAGTATACGGACCCGCGGAGCAACGGCTGCTTCTCTTTGGCGGCGCGTTACCTGGTGGTTTCGGCGCGGGAAGCATATCGTTGAACGACACCTGGCAATTCGATCTACTGCTGCCGGGACTGGAAGTGTGGAATCAGTTCAGCCCGCAGACAACGCCGCTGGATCGGGCGCAACAGGCCGTCGCGTTTGACACTGCGCGCAACCGAATGGTCATTTTCGGCGGTCTGCACTACATGGCAGCCGATCCGTTTTTTCTCGGCCTCAATGACACCTGGGCATTCGATGGTGTGACGTGGAAAAACCTGGCTTCGGCCGGCCCACGCCCAATCGCCCGTCGTGGCGCGGCGGGTGTGTATGACGCGGTAAATGACCGTTTTGTGATCTTTGGCGGTCAGTTTCTACCTGGATATCCTGAACTGCCGCCGGAACCGACCGATCTTAGCGCAGCACTTACCAGTGAAACGACTGCCGTGCTCTCTTGGAGTGACAACGCCGAAAACGAATCGAGCTATGTGGTGCAGCGCACTTGTGCTGCCGGCAGCCCGCAAATTGTCGCCACTTTGCCCGCCGACAGCAATAGCTACACAGATTCGACATTGTCACCCTGCGCCCACTGCACCTACGTCGTGCGCGCCGTTCACGAATTCGCCGCATCGCCCGACTCGGATCCTGCCACCGTCTTCACCGACCTGACGCCGCCCGTGGTCGAAGGTCCCACAGACATCTCGGTCGCGTGCAGCTTGGAGGGTCTCGCTCCAGTGACCTTCGCCGCCAGCGCCAGCGATAACTGCGACCCGGCCCCCGTCGTGACCTGCTCGCCGGCTTCCGGCAGCGGTTTCCCGGTCGGCATCACCACGGTGACTTGTACCGCGACGGACGCGAGCGGCAACAGTTCCACCCGTTCGTTCACGGTCACGCGCGCCGCCTTGGGCTTTGCCGGATTCCTGGCCCCCATCGGCGGAGCCGATGCGACCGGAGGCAGCTTTGCCAGCCCGGTGCGGACGTTTAAGAATGGCAGCACGATCCCGGTGAAATTCACAGCCTCATGCGATGGCGCGCCGGTGCTGACGGGCGTTCACCGTCTCCAAGCGGTCAAATACGCCAGTGCAACCACCGGTGACGAACCGATTGACGCCACGCCTCAGGACACAGCCAGCACGGGCAACCAGTTCCGGCTGGCGGATAGCCAATGGCACTTCAACCTAGACACCAAGGGCACGGGTATGAGTGTGGGCATCTGGCAACTCATCGCGACCTTGTCTGATGGCAGCCAGCATCACGTTTGGATTGCGCTCAAATAGCCACAGCACTTTTTCCGACGACAGGCTCAGCGTGATCGTTACGGGTACTCGTTCAGCCAACGAGCGGCAACGAGCTTATTTGCCCTCTGATCGCGGCACAGACTCAAGAATCCTTTCAGCATTGCCAAACGCAGCTTTGGAGTGAACCATCGGCACGTGCCGGCCTTTTGTCTGATCAAGTAATCCGTCCAGAAACTTTTGAACGGTGCGGCCGCACCAACTCACGTCAACGCCATCGGTGTTGTCGGGGAAAAACACCAGCGGCTCGATCAGCGTGAAACCAAGTGCGCGAGTGTCGCCAGACGCGCCGGTGGGTCGCCTGGACTTTCTCCAGTCAAAGATTTCCGGCTTGGTGACGATGGCGACCATTGCCGTGGGAGTTGAGGAAACTTTGACATTGGCCGGGAGGCGTGTCAATCCGGCTCCCTGTGCGAATTATTTCTTCAGGGAGTTCCGCCGCTCGGTGCGCTGCAGTTCACGCAGAGGCCGATAGCCAATCAAGATGATTTTCTGGTCGGCAACCAGGCGTTTCATCTCGTCATCGTGAGTGAAAACCTCGAACTCCTGCGAACGCGTTGCCCATGTTCCGCTGATCGCCTTCAACTCCTCAGTCGCCAGCGCGGCGTGGATATAAAGTTCAGTCACACCGGGTTTCAGATTCTTCACGATGTCGAGCCAGAAGGATTTCACGTTGTTCTTCTCATTCTTCAATTCGTCATAGACGAAATAATCCGTGAACACGAGGCCTTTGGCAGCGATCTGACTCCGCAATTCCGGCTGGCCGAAGCGAATCATGGTTTCTTGCGAGGCCATGCGTAAGGGCAGATCGAACTCGATCGCGAGCTGGAGATAAACCTTCATGTAGTCCGGATTGAGTTGCATCGTTCCCATATGCGAATCAAGGTGCGTGACATCAATGCCGGCGGCCAGCGCACGTTTGATTTGCGCCCGGCCCTCAATCAAGGCTTCTTCCGGTTTTGAATTCGCGTAAACGCCCTCCACGCCGCGCCACAAGTAGCCGTCCGCATCGAGCAAGCCCGGAACTTTTTCGCGGTCAGTGACTGGCCCCCAGCGATACTTCACCCATTCCGAAGTGTGGCAAAGATGAATGCCAAAATCTTTCTCCGGATTCTGCTTCGCATAGTTTGCGATCTCAGGAAACCACGGACACGGCACCATGATCGTGGCCGAGCGCATCAGGCCCTTTTCCAGGGACTCAATCGTGGCCAGATTGGCGGCATGGCACATGCCGGTGTCGTCGCCGTTGACGATGAGAATTCTGTCATGGGCTTTGTAGCCGAGGCGCTCGGCCAATGAACGCTGCTCGGCGCTGAATGCGTCACTGGCAAAAAAAAGGAGGAGCAGGGCGAGGAAGGACAGAAATCTCCACGACGCGGGTTTAGGATGCACGCCGGAGATTACCTGGAAAAGCGCCGTGAGGCAAAGCCGTTTGTTCGACGTTCGTGGTTGGTGGCCGGCGCAGTGGAAAAAATTTCTGCCGCCGCACTTGCGGGATTGTCGAGGCGGTTTATGTTCGTCCGTAAACCCGAGGGAGTCGTATTTGAAAACCGAATCGCGCAAGACAGGTGAACAGCCCGCGGCCTTTCACGCCCGGTATTACGAAGGGATGGGAAGACTTGTGCTGGCCGGGAAGGATCTCGTGGGAACACTCGAGACCGAAGAGGCAGCCGGCTGACTTGCGATCGGATTTATGGTGTGTCGGTGCGGGCAAAAAGCCCGTAAAACGGTTGCGCCCGTGCCGATGCACCATTTGCCATTTCACGTGGCAGGGGGATTAGCGGGCTTGAGAATCCGCACTCAGCTTCCGCCACCGTGGGCACTGGCGGGCTGGCCTTTCACCAAAGCCGCGGCGTAGTCCCGGTTCATCTTCGCGATGAAGTCGAGGCTGATCTCCTTCGGGCAAACCGCTTCACACGAACCCGTCACCGTGCAGGCACCGAATCCCTCCTGGTCCATCTGCGCCACCATGCTGCGCACGCGGCGGTCCTTTTCCGCCTTGCCCTGCGGCAGATAATTGAGGTGCGAAACTTTCGCGGCAACAAAGAGCATCGCGCTGGCGTTTTTGCACGCCGCCACGCACGCGCCGCAGCCGATGCACGCCGCGGCATCCATGGCGACTTCGGCAATTTCCTTCGGTACGAGAATGGAATTGGCCTCGGGCGCATTGCCGGTGTTGACGCTGACAAATCCGCCGGCGTGGATGATCCGCTCAAACGCGCCGCGATCCACGACGAGGTCTTTGAGGAGGGGAAAAGCCTTCGCGCGCCACGGTTCGACGGTGATGGTCTGCCCGTTCTGGAAATGCCGCATGTGGAGCTGACAAACCGTCGTGCCCTTTTGCCCGCCATGGGGAAACCCGTTGATCACGAGCGAACAAGTGCCGCAGATGCCTTCGCGACAGTCGCTGTCGAACGCAATCGGGTCGCGCCCTTCGGCGATCAGCCGTTCGTTCACCACGTCCAGCATTTCGAGGAACGACATGTCCGGGATCACCTCGGTCGCCTGATAGGTTTCGAACCGGCCGGGTGACGCGGCGTTCTTCTGTCGCCAGACTTTGAGGGTCAAATTCATTTGTAACTCCGCGTCGCCATTTTCACTTCCTCGAACGTCAATGGTTCTTTGTGCAGTTCGGGCTTGTGGTCCGCGCCTTTGAATTCCCATGCGGCGACGTACGCGAAATGGGCATCGTCGCGTTTGGCTTCGGCGTCTTCGGTTTGGTGCTCGACGCGGAAATGCCCGCCGCAGGATTCCTCACGGTGCAACGCGTCGAGACAAAGCAACTCACCGAACTCAAGAAAGTCCGCCACGCGCCCGGCCAGTTCGAGATCCTGATTCAATTCCTCGCCCGTGCCCGTCACCTTCACGTTCTTCCAGAATTCCTCGCGCAGTTCCGGGATGCGCTTGAGATTCGTTTCCAGACTCTGCCGGGTGCGCGCCATGCCGCAATTCTCCCACATCAGTTTCCCGAGTTCCTTGTGGAAACTGACGACGCTCCGTTTCCCGTTGATGGCGAGCAGTCGCTTCGTGAGCGACATCACCGCTTCCTCGACCTTCTTGAATTCCGGATGGCTCGTCGGCGGCCGCGGCGTTTTGGACGACGCAAAATGATTCCCGATCGTGTACGGCAAAATGAAATAGCCGTCCGCCAGGCCCTGCATGAGCGCGCTCGCACCGAGCCGGTTCGCTCCGTGATCGGAGAAATTCGCCTCGCCCAGAACGAAGAGCCCCGGCACCGTGCTCATCAGGTTGTAATCCACCCACGTCCCGCCCATCGTGTAATGCACGGCCGGGTAAATCCGCATCGGCATCTTGTAAGCATTCTCGCCGGTAATTTTTTCGTACATGTCGAAAAGATTGGCGTAACGCTCACGGATTTTGTCCTCACCCAGACGCTTGATGGCGTCCGCAAAATCAAGATAAACGCCCAAGCCGCCTGGCCCGACACCGCGTCCTTCGTCGCAAACTTCCTTGGCCGCCCGCGAAGAAATGTCGCGGGGCGCGAGGTTGCCGAAGCTTGGATACTTTCGTTCCAGGAAGTAGTCGCGCTCGCTTTCCGGGATGTCCGCGGGCGCCCGTTTGTCGCCTTTCTGTTCCGGCACCCACACGCGGCCATCGTTGCGCAGCGATTCAGACATGAGCGTCAACTTGCTTTGGTGCTCGCCGCTCACAGGAATGCACGTCGGATGGATCTGCGTGTAGCACGGATTGGCGAAGAACGCGCCCTTCTTGTAAGCGCGATACGTCGCGGTGACGTTGCAGCCCTTTGCGTTTGTCGAGAGAAAGAAGACGTTGCCATAGCCGCCCGTGGCCAACACCACCGCATCGCTTGCGTGCGACGAGATTTCGCCGGTAACGAGATCGCGCACGACGATTCCTTTCGCCTGGCCGTCCACGAGCACGAGATCGAGCATCTCAGTGCGCGGAAACATTTGGACGTTGCCCAGGCTGATTTGCCGGCACATCGCTTGATACGCGCCGAGCAACAGTTGCTGGCCGGTTTGCCCACGAGCGTAAAACGTGCGTGAAACCTGCGCCCCGCCGAAGCTGCGGTTGGCCAGCGTGCCGCCGTATTCGCGAGCGAAGGGGACTCCTTGAGCGACGCATTGGTCAATGATGTTCACGCTTACCTGCGCGAGCCGGTACACGTTGGCCTCGCGCGCGCGGAAGTCGCCGCCCTTGATTGTGTCGTAGAACAGCCGGCGAACTGAGTCGCCGTCGTTCTGGTAATTCTTGGCCGCGTTGATCCCACCTTGCGCGGCGATGGAGTGCGCGCGGCGCGGCGAGTCCTGGAAACAAAACGCTTTGACCTTGTAACCCAGTTCCGCCAGCGACGCGGCAGCCGACGCTCCGGCCAGGCCCGTGCCGACGATGATGACCTCGAACTTCCGCTTGTTGGCCGGGTTGATCAGCTTGGATTCAAACTTGTGCTTGTCCCACTTCTGCGCGAGCGGGCCGGAGGGAATTCTGGCGTCGAGGCCCATGTTACTTCGCGGCCTCCTTTCCAATGGTGGCGGGCACTGATGGAATTCTGTTCACGTGATTCCTGCCCAGTCCGGCCAATACAGCCACCGGAATGGAAACGTAGCCGATAAAAATTAATATCGCCCCCCACTTCGCGAGGCTTTTCGGCAGGCGCGGGCAGCAGCCGACTTTGATGCCGAGCGATTGGAACATCGCATACACGCCGTGGCTCAAGTGCAGGCAGAGAAGTGCGATCGCAATAACATAGAATCCTGAGACAATGGGCTGCTGAAAACCCAGAACCATCATGGCATAAACATCGTGCCGCCCTTTCTCGTCGTGCAAAGTAAGGAAATCTTTTCCGGTCAAGTTGATAGCCTGTAACTGCGCCGTGTAATGGAGAAGATGATAAATTACGAATGCTGCGATGATGATGCCGCTCATCAGCATCGTCCGCGACGCGTAGCTCGCCGCCGGTGCCGCGGAAGAACCGGCATAGCTCACCGGTCGCGCCGCTTTATTTTCGACCGAGAGCTGGAGGGCCGACCAGATATGCAGCCCGACCAGCACAAGCAGTCCGATGCGGACGGGCCAGAGGAATTCCACGTTGGACTGGAGAAAATGGCCGTAGCGATTGATCGCTTCGGGCCCGAGGAAAATCTGGAGGTTGCCCACGAGATGTCCGACGACGAACAAAAAAAGCAAAGCGCCGCTCACGGCCATGAGGTACTTCTTGCCGAGCGACGATTTGAAAGGGTTTGCGTTTCGGCTCATCAGAAACCGACAGATTAATCAACAAGGCACGGACGCCCCGAAGAATGCACGGAATCTAATGACCAACCATCCATTGCGTCAATGAAACTCAAAAGGGTATAAGGTTCGCTACCCTCAATCGTGGCGGGTGCTTATCGCCGGAATGCGGACTCAAACCAAACGCGACAAGTCCAGCAACGATTCGATTTGCCCGGCGCGAAGCGGTTTGGCGTTCCGCTCGATCTGTAGCGCCTGGAATCCAGTCGTGCGGGCACCTTGCACATCCATCTCGAAACTGTCGCCCACATGGAGAATGGCGTGCGGAGGCACGCCGAGTTGCTCCGCGGCCCTTTTGTAAATCACTGGCGCCGGTTTGCTCGCGCCGACTTCGCACGACACGACAATTGTTTCGAAGCGGCGGGCCAGGCCGAGTGTGATTAGCAGCGGACGCAACCGGTCGTCCCAGTTGGAAACCACGCCGAGCTTCAGCCCGCGCCCAGCCAGCGCGGCCAGCGTTGGCTCGACGTCGGGATAAATCCTCCACGCG
>CAZNOE010000105.1:11179-12735 GCA_964574525.1 uncultured Bifidobacteriaceae bacterium | reverse complement strand
TGAATTCGCGCCGGAGCATGGCAGTTTTCCGGCAAGGTTCAACGTGAAAGCCGGGGCGGTGAATTTTATCGTCCTCGTCCTCGTGCCCCCATTTCGATTACGAGGACGAGGACGACGACGCGGAAAATTGAGTTGCGGGCTGGGCCATGGCAGCAGCCCGCCTCCAGCTTCATCGTCCCACAAGTCGGGCCACGGCTTCCGCGCGCGAGCGCACGTGCAGCTTCTCATAAATGTGCCGCACGTAGGTATTGACCGTGCCTAGGCCGATGCCGAGTTCATCGGCAATCTCCTTGGAGCGATGGCCTTTGGCGAGGAGACGCAACACTTCCTCTTCGCGCGGCGAGAGGCGCAAATCTCCGCCTTCGACTGTCGGCGGCTGACGAAAGGCGGTGACAATCTTGCGCGCGATGTGGCTGGACATAGGCGCGCCGCCGTCGTGGACTTCTGCCACGGCTTCGAGGATTTCGCCTGGCGAAACGTGTTTGACAAGGTATCCCGTCGCGCCGGCCTTCATGGATTCGAAAACCTGTTCGCTGTCTTCCTCGATGGTGAGCATGATCACCTGGGTCTTCGGCAGTTGGCCGCGCAATCGGGCCACGCACGCGATGCCGCTGCGCCCCGGAAGATGAATGTCCATCAAAACCACGTCCGGCATCACGGCTGGCAGACGCTGCCAGGCTTCCTCGGCGCTGGCGCAGCTTGCGACGCAGGAAAACCCTGGCGCTGCATTGATCAGCACGGCGAGATTCTCGCGCACGGCGCGGTCGTCTTCCACTATGGCGACGCGGATGCTCATTCAATGTTGTGTAGCGGCGGGCATCCTGCCTGCCGTAGAGCCGTGGCTTCCAGCCCGGCGGACAGTGAATGGAAATACACAACATCCCGCGAACGGTGCGGCAGTGTTTCCGGGCGGCAGGATGCCAGCCCTCTACGGCAGGCAGGATGCCAGCCGCTACAATGATTCACGCAGTTCATGTACAGGCAGCGTCAGTTCGCTTCAACGGCAAGCGGAACGTAATCGTGGTCCCGCTGCCGGGAGCGGAGACGCACTCGAAGCGGCCGCCCACCCGCCGGAGTCGCGCGCAGAGGCTCTCTAAACCGTGACCCGCCTGTTCTAACATCTGAAAACCGCACCCGTTGTCTTTGACCTGCACTGTCAGAGTCGCGTTGACAATCGCCAGGCTTACGATGACTTCGGTGGCGTGCGCATGCCGCACGACATTGGTCAAAGCCTCGCGCACACTCAGCGCGAGTTGATGGCGCGCCTCAGCCGCCAACGGCAGCGCCGGAATGTCCTCAGGAAAATCCAGCCGCACGCGGAGTCCGGTCGCGTGGAGGAACTGGCTGATCTGCTGCTCAAGGAAGCTGGCCAGGCTGGAAACCGTGTCGCAGGCGGGATTAACAGTCCAGACCACCTCGCGCATGTGTTCGGCAAGGTCGCGCGTATGCTGGGCTGTTTCCCCCAACCGCCCGGCCACTGTCTCCGCGCCTTTGGCGTCGCGGCCAATGACATCGAGTTCCAACGCCAGACCGGTCAGCGAAGTACCCAGATCATC
>CAZNOE010000105.1:9062-11169 GCA_964574525.1 uncultured Bifidobacteriaceae bacterium | reverse complement strand
CGCGTCGGCGTTCTTGGTATTCCCGATCTCCTGGGCGATACGGGCGCGCTCGTTGGCCAAGGCGCGCTGCTCTTCCAGCTTTAACAGACGGCGCTGCCACCTCAGGCGATACGCCTGCACGCCCGCAGCCCCACCGATGACAAGGGCGGCGCACAAAGAGTAAAACGGCCACGTCTCGTAGAAGTGCGGCGCCAGTGAAAAAGGAAAAACCACCGGCTGCGGGTTCCACACACCATGATGATTGGCGGCGGTGACTTCAAATTGGTAATTGCCGGGGCGGAGGTTCGTGTAGTGAGCAACCCGTTCATCCGTCTCGTCGCGCCAATTGGTATCACGACCGACCAGCCGGTAGCGAAAACGGGCGCGTTTCGGATCCACAAACGTGTTGGCCGTGTAGGAAATCTCGACCACCTGTGCACGACCTGGGCCGAGCTTCGCAGCCGCCGGGGTGAGGAGGTGGATGTCCCGATTTTCTCCAATCGTCCGCCTCCTCACGTTGGGGGCTACCCCGTCGCCAAATATGACTTCGTCGTCAGCTTTCACCTGTTCGATGACGACTGTTGGCGGTACTTCGCTGACCTCGATCGTTTTCGGGTCAATAACCACGACGCCTTGTGTGGTGGGAAACCACAGCCGTCCGTCGCGTGCCTTCCAGCCGGCGGGCTGGCCTTCGCCGTTGGTCTCGCTGCTCTCCATGCCGTCGGCGGTACCAAAGGCGGCAACTTGCACCGCACTCGCACGACCCTCGGCCACGGCGTTCAATTGCTCGCGCTTGACGCGATAGATGCCGCGCAGCCCGCTCAACCACAGATAACCAAAGTCGTCTTCCAAAATCCAATTCACGGCGTTCTCCAATAATCCGTGCTTCCGCGTGAACGAGAAGAAGCGACCCGCACCTCCACTTTCCTTCGTAGAAGCCGACGTAAGGACGCTCTGTTCATTTCTGCTTTCTGCTTTCTGCTTTCTGCTTTTCGAAGTGAGTCTCCTCACGTCGTCTCCTACGGATGGCACGAACCGATTCAAACCGTTCTCAGTGCCGAGCCACAGCGCGCCATCAACGTCCTCGTGAATTGACCAGACGCGGTTGTTGCTCAGACCCTCGCGCTCGGTGAACACATCGAACTTGGCATCGCGCATACGCGTGAGTCCTTGCCCCTGCGTGCCGAACCAGAAAGTCCCTGCCCGGTCTTCCAGGATGCACCGCACGTCATATCCGGAACGACCTGCCCAGTTCGTGTAGGAAGAGGTAACTTGGCCATCCTTTAATACGACCACGCCTTTACCGGTTCCGATCCAGAGCCGACCAGACCGGTCCTCGTAGAGCGCGAAGAAGTTTGGGCTTGGCAGCGCGCTCGCCGCAACTCGTTGAGTGAGCCTTTCCAGGAATTCAAAAACGCCGATGTGCGGCTTGGCGATCAACACGCCGCCGCCCCGCGCCGGCCAGACGCAACGGTAGGGGTAATCGGGGTAAACGTCACCGGCATCCAGCGGCACCACGCGCCCGTTCTGAATCCGGCTCAGTCCGCGGTTGGCCCCCACCCAAATTGTCCCATCCGTTCCTTCGCAAACCGACCACACATGGTCATCGGTCAGGCCATCGCGCGCGGCATAAGCGCGCACCCACCGCTTCTGAAGTTGGACCAGCCCTTGTTCAGTTCCCAACCAGAAATTCCCCTCCCGATCTTCCTCCATACAGGTCGTGGACACAGGTGCGGCGCGATCCCCCAAGTCAACTGCCGTCCAGCGCGTGTGGTCCCGGCGATATAGCCCGCCCGGCTTCGCGTTCACCCACAGGTTGCTGGAGCGGTCTTCATAGATGAAGTCCACAGCCCGTTGGCCGAGTTGTTCTGCCGCGACTGCTTTCCATCCTTTATGGTCCCATCGTTGCAGACCTAGTTGCGTGCCCACCCAAAGACTGCCCGGCTGTTTCGTGGGCAACCCCGTCAGCCAGAGGTAGCCCGGTGAATTCTCAGCTTGTTTCGTCCGCAGTTCGATCGCGCCCGGCGACAACGTCAGCCAGGTTTGCTCCCTGACGATGTGGAGCGAGCCGTCCGCACCCTCCTGCAGCGCTTGGATTGTATTATCGTCGGAAAATGGCGCCTCCTGG
>CAZNOE010000105.1:925-9052 GCA_964574525.1 uncultured Bifidobacteriaceae bacterium | reverse complement strand
ACTCGCAAGAACCTGCCGCCCTCCACCCGCGCCACGAAACCGCCCGCCTGAAGCCACACGCCGCCGGCTTGGCAGGCCGCCAGCCGCCAGACCTTCGGGGCAGGCAATCCGTCCGCCGCCGTGAGCCGCTGGAAATGATGATCGCGATAGCTCAGCAAGCCGTCCGCCGTGGCAATCCAGAGCGTGCCGTCGGTGTCTTCGGCCACGGCGGTGATGGCATCGTTCACCAGTTCCGGTGTGTTGAATTTGTCGAACACGGTAAAGCGCACGCCATCAAATCGGGCCAACCCAAACCAGGTGCCGAGCCACAGATAACCGTCGCGCGTTTGCTTTAGACAGGAGATGCGATTCTGCGGCAACCCTTGATCCGTGGTCCAACGCGTCACGCGATACGGTTGCTCCTGGCCTGCGCCGGGCTCGACTTCGGCTGCGGACAACGACGCCACGCAACTGGCGCAAGCCAGCCACGAGAGGAGCGTTCGTTGAAGCAGGCGGACGGGCATGTGTCTGCATTGCTAACAAATAAGAGCGCTGAGGGGAACACTGATCGTGTGACCAAAGCCCGCCGTCCCAGTCGCCCAAACCTACTACTGGACCGCCGGCGCCAGCGAATATGCGACCGATCTGCTCTTCCACGACGCGGCAAGTCTGGCCGCGCTCTATCCCCGCCTGGTCCACACGGCCCGCGCACCTACGCCAACCCCGATGTGAGGCCAGTTCGCCAGAACTGCCAGTCGGTTGAAACAAAAAGCATGTCGATACCATTGACTGACACTCTTTCTCCGCATCCCCTCTGGGCCGGGTTCGCAGCGCGGCCTCTTGCCACCGCCGCCGTTTCAATTCCTCCGCGATGATTTGTTCCGCCATCGCTTCCGCCGTCTGCGCCCGCTCTTCCCCGTAATGCTCGGGTCCATTGGTGGTTCAAAACTTCACCGTTACTTGCGCGGCGACGAGTTGTTCGCCTTGCTGCAATGGGCCGTTCTGATGGCTGTAGCTGTATTGCAGCTTGCCTTGCAGGTGACGGGTGAACCGGTAGCCGAGGGCGGTGTCCACGCGCCAAGCATCGCGGTCCCACGTTGAATCGCCGCCCGTGCCGTTTGGGACTTCTCCGAAGAACTGCTGATTCCAACGCAGGGCGGCGAAAAGATGCGGCGTGATTTTGTATTTGGTTTCCAGGTAGTAAGCCAGCGTGTCCGCGTTGCCGACGTTCGGAACGTCAAAACGGGAGAGAAAAACTTCGCCCCAGAATTGCCAGTGACGCCACGCATAACTCGCGTCGCCGGCCAAAGTGGTTTGGGTGAAATCACCGATGCTTTTCCCCAATGGAAACGCCGGCAACTTTCCGGCGTCCGGTTGCAAGTAAGCGCCGTAACTGAACGACGCGCCAACATTCCACGCCGCATTGGGTCGGTAGCCGACGCGCCCGCTCACCGTTGGATTCTCCCATCCCAAATCTTGCGCATCCCAGACCGCCGGGCGCGAGGACAGCGCGGCGTTTTTGATTTCCACCGCGTAATCAAATTTCTCCACCGTGCCGAACAGCGACGCGCCGCTCGCATACGACGGCCCCCAAATCACCGGCAGCCAGATGTCCTTCTTGTCCGCGAGATTGCGGCGAGGGAGAAACGCCGCGGGCGACAAAGGCACGCTTTGGTCGCTGACGATGGTGATGTGTTCGTACGGTAGCGGCGCGTTGATGAACGGGTTGTCCCACGAACGATGGCGCGGTACCCAGTTGCCGATGACGGTGGCGAATTTGCCAACCTGCAAGTTTATCCGCGTATCGTCGAAGGGTGTGTAGCGGAGGAGGTATTCGTCAAAACGCGCATCGCGCACGCGCGAGCGCGGGTCGAAGCCGCGATCAATCCTCCCTTGCACCAGGCTGTAAAAATGGTTGCCGAGACGCGTGTCGAGGAACAGCGAGAGCCGCGGGTTTATGAAATCCTCGTCCTCGCCGAAGATCAGGCCGGGCGGGCGCTGGTCAATGTAGTAGCCTTCGAGATCAAACAGCCCGCTGAGGTCGGAGCGGAAAAAGCTGGTGCGCGATTGGACGGAGAGCGAATCGTCGAGTTTGTCGAGCCAGTCTTGCGCCGAAGCAGAACTTCCTGAAAGCGCCAACGCGAGCAGGAAACTGTGGATGGAAAACGGGCGTTTCATGCTGTCAGAGCCACGGCCTGAATTTCGAGCAACTGATACGCATCCACCGTTTGGGCGAAGCCTTTAAGCTGGAGGGTCGTGGGCACTTCGACCGCGATCCGGCCTCCCAGCCGTTCGTTGGTCGTTTGGTCAATCCACACCTCGCCCGGCCCGGCGCGGTCGCACAGGCGGGAGGCCAGATTCACGCGTTCGCCCAACACGGTGTAGTTCAACCGGTCGGTCGAGCCCA
Source organism: uncultured Bifidobacteriaceae bacterium (assembly GCA_964574525.1). Taxonomy (GTDB): domain Bacteria; phylum Verrucomicrobiota; class Verrucomicrobiia; order Limisphaerales; family JADLHS01; genus WYBW01. The sequence goes on along the minus strand of CAZNOE010000105.1, from coordinate 6,666 downwards.
TGCAGCCGGCCAGCGCTTTGCCCGTCGCGATGCCGATGCCGATCTGAAGTTTGTAGCGTGAGGTCTGGTTCAATTGCGCCCGTTCGCGCAACAAATTCAACGCACAACCGGCGGCGGCGAACGCGTCGTTGCCGTGGCTGACCGGGGCGCCGAAGATGGCCATGAGCAGATCGCCGACAAATTTGTCCACCACGCCATTGTGCTGCTTGACGACGCGCGTCAGCGCCGTCATGTGCTCGTTAAGCATCTCGATGACTTCATGCGGCGGCATGTTTTGCGTAAGCGCCGTGAAGCCGCGAATGTCGCAGAACAGCACGCTGATGTCGCGCTCCTCCCCGCCCAGCGCGATCTGGCCGGTCAACATCTGCTGCGCGATTTGCTCGTCGGCCACCTGGTTCAAAACGGTGCGATATTTTTCCTTCTGCGCCAGCCCCGCTGCCATTTCGTTGAACGAGGAAGCCAGTTGGCCCATTTCATCGCGGCTGCGCACCGGCACTTTGATTTGGAAGTTGCCCCGTTGAATTTCTCCGGTGCCGGCCACCAGTTCGCGAATCGGCACGGACAAGCCATGCGAAATCAACAGGCTGAAAACCAAGCCCCCGAGCAAGGCGGCGCCGCTGGAGCCCAGAATTTTCCAACGCAAATCTTGCTGTTCCTTCAGCGCGTCCGCCATCGAGTAAAGACACACCTGGTAAGCCGCGGGAAAGGCGGAGTTTTGGTTCAGCGCTTCGTAAAAGACGCGATACGGCGCATTCTGAATTGTGCCGGCAAAGTCGTCCTGCGATTTCTGCACAGCGCGAATGTGTTCGAGGATCTGTCCGGCCACGACGGCGCCCATCGCTTCCGAAACGACGCCCGGATTTGCATAGAGATGGTCTTCCAGCAAAATGCCGCTCTGAAGAATCTCCAGGGGATTTTCCGAAGTGATCTCCTTTGAGATGTTTTCGAGCCTGGAGTAAGAGATTAAATCAGGCACGGGAAAACCGACGACCAACGCGCCAAGAGTCTTTCCATTCTGCGAATCGAAGATTTTTGTGACGATGACTTCTTGAAAGTTGAGCTGAGCTTTGTCGCTCCTCTGTTCCCGAATCTGAACTCCGGGGCGGGGTCCGTTCAGGCGCGAAGGATTGGCTTGCTCCGACTCTGTCTTGATGGCCAGGTAACCGATCTGTTGTTGCTCGGGGCTGTCCAAAACTTCGCGAATGAGAGCCAACTGTTGTTCAAGTCTCCGCTCGCCGGCGGCCAATACCTGGCCGAATCGCCCGGCCCGCGAAGGCATCAACTGCTTTCCTCTGCCGTCGAAAAACCGAAAGAACGTGGCGCGCGGCCTGCGCCCGCTGCGCGGGTCATAGGGTTCAATTCCACCAAGCAAATCATCCCGGACCTCGCGTAGTTCGTCCCCGGCAATTATGTAAAGATCGTCCACCTCCAAGTCCGGCTCGCTGATGGCGGCGAGCAAACGGACGGACTGTGAAAACTTCAGGCACTGGTCTTTGACCGCGCCGAGACGCGCCTCCTGCATCGCGGTGAAAAAAGCGATCTGCCGCTCAAACGCCTGGCGAAACATTTTTTCGTAATTTGCCTGCACTCGTTTCTGCGTGATGAGCAACGTGGCGAGCGAAACCCCCGCCACCACGATCATCATCGCCGCGAGCAATTTGAAACGAAAACTTGAGGCTGGCATAATTTCAGTGCCGATTCATTTGCCCGGAAAAGCGACTTGCAAGGTTTTGCCCTCCTCCAAATCCACCTGGCGTTCCCAAACAGTCGCTTCGTCAATCCAAGCTTTGAGCGTGTATTTGCCGGTGGGCAGATGTTCCAAGCGATAGTTGCCGTTCGTGTCGGTCTTCGTGAAGTGCGGCGTGTCGAGCACGAGGATGGTGCCGCGCATGTGCTCGTGGATTTCGCAGTAAAGTTTGACCACGCCTGCCTTGTCGAAAACTCTTTTTGGCGGTGGCCGTTCATCCTTCCGATAACGGCCCAAATCGAAACGCTTCGCCTTGGAATACGAGAAAACACTGTGGTAAGCATCGTCGTCGTTGGGGAATTCCACCGTGGTTCCCTTTTGGACCGGCAAAACTCCGGGAGCGAATTGAAAGCACTTTTGGTCCATTCGCGCGGTCATCGGCGTGTTGGTTGTGGTGGTTGAAGGAAATAAGCCTTCCAGGTAAATCACTGCCACAGGCGATTCGGGAGGCCCGACGTTTTCGGGGGCTATGTTCCGGTAGCGCGGGTGCGTCGCGGGTGCGGCGGCAGGTTTGGGCAGTTGCACCGTGCCCTCGATGGTGGCATCCGCACGCGCCCACAAAACCAGCCCGCAGAAGGCGCCTGCTGCGAACATCAGATGCAGTATCTGTTTCACAGGTGATGATCGAACAGTGTTCCCCAGGTGCAGCGTTTGCACGCGACATCGGTCAGCGGAGAGATTGGCTCTTTAGCGAAAGACAGAACAAGCTCTACATTCATGTTGGCTATCCCGATAATCAAGGCAGCGACCGGATGCGGAAAAAGCGGTTGGACACGGACGGAGCTATCGGCTCAAAGACCTGAATTGTGTTGCCGATCCCGGAAAACTCACCACTGACCGGTGTCCAGATGGGCGAATTTGTGAGAGTATCCGCCTGCTCGAGGCGATAGCTGCCTCTGTAGGCGGTCGTAAAGCTGATCTTAAGATTGCTTCCATTTCTTTCAACCCCAGTGATCACGGACTGTGTTGTCCGGTAGTTGGGTAGCGCGCCAATCAAGTAATCACGCAGAATTTCGGGCTGAGGACGCGGCGAGATGCTGTTCCAGAAGCGCTGAAAGGTTCGGCGCGCCTGGGGCATTCGGATCGCGTCGTCCGGATTCAAGTAAATCAATGATGGAGCGAGATTCGCGCTGCCATAGACATCGGAGCGGCTGACGGCCGCCCAGAAGTGAAAATTAGTGAACGACCCGAAATCCAGATTGCGCGAAACATCGCGCGACACGTGGCAGGTACGGCAGGCCGTCGCCACGACATTTCGATACAGATAAGCCTGTCCCGCCAGACTCAGAAGATTGGTTGCGCCGGTGTTTTGCCAGCCTTCGGGAACAAATTCATCCTGCTGCGTAACGCGACTGAAGCCGTTGCCATACCACCCTTGAATCAGGCGGATGAGTGCCGGGGCCGCATGGGCTGGATCCACTTGCGCGATGTCCTGCTCGATGGCCAGCACCGCGAGATTCAACAGTTTGAAGGCCGGCTCCTGCGCCGCCCGCGTGAAATTGCTGCGGCATGAGTAGTCAAACGCCCGCAAGTCGAATGGGAGAAAGTGCGCGTTCACGTTTCCTCCGCCAGGCGCCACAGTGCCTGTCGTGCCGCCGTGGCAGGCAACACACAGGCCGGGCACGAACTTCTCGCCGCCACCATCGAGGTCCGCGGATGGAACCCGCGCATCATTGGCGCCGTACACATAGAACTTGGTGAACCGGTTGATGCCGGGCACCACGGCCGAGTAGTCCATTGTGACGGTCGCGATTTTGTTGGCGTCGTTGATGGCGTCCTCCACCGTCCGGTAATTGCTGACGGAGAAGGCCCAATTGCCGTTCGTGCCGCTCATCAGCATTCTGCGCCCAAATCCTAAATGGAGGCTGTTGAAATAGGTGGCCGATACAACTCCCGCGAAATTGGTGGTCGAAGCGGGAATGGAATTGGTCGGCATGCCGTTGGCGATTTTCCAATCGTTCAATGTTGTCTTCTTGTTCCCGGGATCGATGGCCGCGTAGTAGTTGGTCGCGTCCTGCAGCGTGCTTTGAAAGTTGGTTAGAAAAACGTTTCCGCTCGTCAACAGCGCTCCGCCGACAAAGTTTGCAACTTCTTGAAATACTCCGTTCGGGTTCAGCCCCACCGTCACGGTCACGTCGGCGCGGGCGATGTTTGTTCCGCTCGTTGCCGTCACCGACAGCACATAAGTGCCAGCGAAGCCGAAGATCGCCGTCGTGATCGGTCCCGTCGGATCCGTGAGAACGACCTGACCGGCTCCGAATTCCATGCACCACTGGAATGAGGGCGCCGAAAACCTGTCTCCAACGATGGCCTGCAGGTTAATCGTATTCGTTGGCGCGAGAATCGAGATGCGGAAGCCCGGAAGAACACTAATTTCACTACCAACCGGAGGCGGTGGGGGCGTAACAAGAGCGACCGCGCTTACGCTGGGGATTCCATTCGCCATCACTGTCACCAGCGCATAGCCGCCTGGGAAGGCGCTCAGAGGCGCGGAGGTGAATGAGGTGGCCGACCACGGGCTTCCGGCCGCAGGCGGAAGAAAGACCGTCTGGCCACTTTCCACGTTGCGCAACTGCACCACGGGATAGTCGGCAGGTGAATCTTGAGAATTGCCGCTTGAAGCGCCGGAGATGCCGCGGAAGCGCGACCCGGCGAGGACGAGGTTGCCACCGGAAGCAAGAGGCGCATTGATGCCGGCGATGTTCGGCCTCCAGGAGGCGTCGAAGCCAAGCCCTGCGTCGAAAAGCTCGGTGCTATTGGTGGCTGCCGACGTGCTGCCGCTACCTCCGGCAAGCAACACTTTTCCGTTGGGCAGCAACGTCGCGGTGTGACGTCGGCGTGGTGAAATCAAGGAGCCGGTCAGGGTCCACTTTCCCGTCGCCGGATCGTAAATCTCGGCGCTGTTCGTCGTGCTGGTGTTGTTACCGGTGACCATGCCACCGGTGACCAGCACCTTCCCGTCTGGCAGCAACGTCGCCGTCTGATGCAGGCGCGGGGTGATCAAAGAGCCGGTGACCGCCCACGAACCGGTGGCCGGTTCATACAGTTCCGCGCTCTTAATCGGGACGGAGCCGCCGAGGCCGCTACCGCCTGCGACCAGCACCCTGCCATTGGGTAACAACGTGGCCGTATGAAAATAGCGGGAGGTATTGAGCGATCCCGTGGGCGTCCAGTTTCCGGTCGCCGGATCATAAAGTTCGGCGGACGGCTTGAGCGCATCATCTCGGATCCCCCCCGCGACCAGCACCTTTCCGTTCGAGAGCAGCGTCGCCGTGTTATAGATGCACCCTGCATTGAGGAATGCCGTGTTGCTCCAGCTTCCAGTGTCGGGATTGTACAACTCGGCGAGAGGGGTCGCTGAACCAAAGGAAGTCTGACCACCCACGGCAAGCACTCTGCCATCGGCAAGTGAGACGGCGACTTGTTGATAACGGGTCTGACTGGGTGACCCGGTCGGTGTCCACATTCCGGTCGCGGGGTCGAACAATGCCGCGCTCGTACCTCTGAAATCGCCGCCCGCGAGAAGCACCCGTCCGTTGGGAAGCAATGTCGAGGTGAAGAACGCCTGTCCAAAGGTTCCGGTCGGAGTCCAACTCTGGCCGGCGGGATCATAAATCTCGGCGCCGTTTCCCACGACCAGCACTTTGCCGTTGGGCAGCAGGTGCGCCGTGTGATCGGCGCGAGGAGTGTTCATGACGCCGGTGGACGTTGAACGCCTGATGGCCCAATCGTCCACCTCGACGCTATTGAGGTAGCCACCGCTGTTCTCACCCCCAGCGATGAGCAACTCTCCGCCCGGCAGCAGGTTGGCCGTGTGACCTCGACGAGCCGTGCCCAATGAATTTGTGGCCGTCCACATCCCGGTGAGCGGATTGTAAACTTCGGCGCTCGTAAAGAAGACACCGCGGTTGTCATCGCCGCCCGCGATCAGGACCAGTCCGTTCGGCAGCAGCGTTGCCGAGTGATGTTCGCGGGAGGTCTTCAGCGCGCCCGT
>CAZNOE010000105.1:0-915 GCA_964574525.1 uncultured Bifidobacteriaceae bacterium | reverse complement strand
TTCCCGGTGGCCGGATCGTAGAGCTCGGATTTTCCCAGAGCGAAGTTGTTTGTGTCACCGCCGGCGACCAACACTTTCCCGTTCGGCAGCAAGGTTGCCGTGTGACGATGGCGTGGGCTGATCATCAGATTGCCGGTAAGCGTCCAGGTTCCGCTGGACGGATGGTATAGCTCCGCGCTGGAAAGAGCTCCGCCTCCGTTCACGCCGCCCGCCACCAGGACGCTCCCGTCTGGTAACAACGTCGCGGTGTGACTCGACCGTGCTTCGAGTAATCTGTTTGTCGTGGTCCACAATCCTGTGGCCGGATCGTAAATTTCGACGCTGGCGTGATAGCCTTCGTCTTCGCCGCCGGCGACCAGCACTTTGCCGTCGGACAACAGCACCGCCGTGTGACCGGAACGTGCCGTGTTGAGCGAGCCCGTCAGCGTCCATGTCGCCGTGGCCCGATCATAAAGTTCAGCGGTGGCACGGGTGACGCCGCCGCTATTGCCTCCAACGACCAGCACATTGCCACTGGGCAATAAGGTCGCCGTGTGAACATAGCGCGCGAATTTCAGTGAACCGGTGGATTTCCAAGTTCCGCTGGTCCGATCATACACCTCCGCGCTGGCGAGAAAGCCGCCGCTTCCAAAGCCTCCTGCGGCCAAGACCGTGCCGTCCTGCAACAACGTGGCGGTATGAAACGAGCGCGACCTGGCCAGGGGACCGGTGTCGAGAAACGATGCGGCGATGGCCGGGCGGAAGCCACCGGATGCCAGCGCGAGCATAGCGAGCGACTGGACGAAAAGACGCGACGCGTTCTTCCGAATTTTCATGTCAGCGATGTTCATTTCTGCAGGAATGGGGCGTTGGCACTGAGAGTTGCAGTTCGGTTTTCGGTGCGGCTCGTTTCATCGCGGCTATTCCGCTGGTGTT
>CAZNOE010000104.1:0-12758 GCA_964574525.1 uncultured Bifidobacteriaceae bacterium | reverse complement strand
CAAGCTGGTCAGATTGGGATGCCCGGCTAAAGCGGGTCCGCAAGACGATTCAAGACCGCGCCAAATAGAATTCCCCGAAATCACTGGCTTCATGTTTCGCATTGTCCGGTTTGGGGGCGGAAGACGCCTTCCGCCCTCGGAGTTCGCACAGCAGAGTTGCACTAAATGCCGGCCGTCCCGGTCATCGTTTCGGTCCCGGTCGCTGTCTCGATCCCGGCAGTCAGCGAGAAGCCGTCACCGTGACGATCCAAGTGTTATCGTAGATCAGGCCCAGGCCATCCGGAAAGCCAACATAGGAACCGGCTGGGAAGATGAGCGGTTCATAGAGATGGATCACATGCCTGCCCACGGACAGCGGTTGACCCACGATCCCGACACCTTGGAAGGAGATCGCAGCTATCGAGCCGTAGTCACTCGGCGCCGGGTAGAGGACGATGGGATCGAACGTGGTCGTTGGGACGTAAAACGCCGCCTTGTTCAGATCAGACAGGACCGTCTTTCCGTCAATCGTGAGCACAGGACGGGCCGCGGCTAGAGCCACGGCATTGGCCATCGGCGCGTCATCGGGTCCGCTTATGTATCGCTCCCGCACAAATGCGAACAGCGGCAATACAAAGGGAGTTCCAGCGGGAAGGGTGATCTCCAGTTGGCCCTGCAACAGCGCCGGATCCGCCGGGGTCCCGGAGCCGCTGATGTAGTTGCCAGCTGGGAGGGGCATGAGCTGGACGTCGCCCACTGTGCTCTGTGCGGGATCGGCCCCGGTATAGTACCACTGCCAGTAGGTGGAGAGCCATTCCGCCAGGGTCATGCCGTAGGCGTGGGAGTTCGGCGGGGCAATGCCCGGGACGCCGCCGCCGGCTTGGGCGTTGCAGGGCAGGCCTGTCGTCAGTGCCGCAGCCGCGACAACGGCCATTAGCAAGAGGCTCAGGCCCGGTCGAACGAGCCGCTCCGGTTGATGTGTCATAGGACTTTTCATGGTTGGTTTACCTTTCTTTTCAGGCGGTGACCGCCCGGATTGTTGGTTTGTTTTTCTGCGTTTCTTAAGCGCGGAAGGCACCTCCTCGGCGACTTCCGGACTTAAATTATTTTCATTTTGGCGTTTCTAAGTTGGTGCTCAGTGTTTGAGACGGAAGAATTGGTTGTCGCTTGGAGGTGACACAATCACTTGGTTCTGCAGGTTGGAAGTGTTGAGCGTTGGTGCTATCAACACGTCCGTCCAGTTCGTCGTGTTCAAATCTGAGCTTTGTTGCAACGTGAATATCGTGGAGGGAACGGTCCAGGAAACGACGCCTTGTCCGGCCGAGGAAGCCAGGTTCAAAACGGGTGCAGGAGTGGATTGTGAGGTGTAAATTCCACCGCCAGACAGGCTGGAACCGGCGTCCGCAGCGACTAATTTGCTTCCATCCGCAGAAGCGATTACCGCCCACCAGGGGGTGCTCGCCGCGCCGGTCGCTGTCCAAGTGGCTCCCGAGTTCTGGGAAACGTAAATCCGGTCAAGATAGGCGGCCACCACCAAGCGGGTGCCATCTGCTGACGAGGCAACGCCAACCCACTGCTTGACCGGGGCGCTCATGCTCTGCCAAGTGGCCCCGGAATCGGTAGAGGTGTAAATGCGGTCGTTATAGCCACGCCCACCAATTTCCTTCCACTGGCCGAGGACGCGACGTAACTCCAATTCCTGACCGGGGCGCTCGTGGCCGACCACGTCAAACCGGAATTGGTCGAGGTGTAAATCCGCCCGGTGTCTGCAGGATAACTTGTGCTCCCGCCCACCCCTCCTACCAGCGTGGTGCCATCCGCTGAAGATCCCAGAGAGTACCACTCCGCGGTCGGCGCGCTGGTTTGGATCCACGTTGCTCCCGAGTCGGTTGACCGGTAAATCGGGCCGGGAAAGACTGCGGCCACCAACTTGGTACCATCGGCCGAAATGGCGCACGCATTCCAACCGGTGATCGGCGCCGTCGTCGCGTTCCACGTGGCTCCCGAATCCGTTGATCTGTAAATCCGGCCGTTATAAGCGGTCGCTATTAAATGGCTTCCGTCGGCCGATGAGGCGGCCGAGCTCCAAATCGCCACGGGTGCGCTCGCTGGTGTCCAGGTCGCACCTGAATCAGACGAGAGGTAGAGCCTGCCACCCGCCCCGTTGAACCCACCGTCGACCGCCAATACCCGGGTACCGTCCGCTGATGAGGCTACGGAGGACCAATAGCTCAGCGGTGCCCCTGTCTGCAACCAGGTTTGGGCAGAGGTGATGTGGGCGAATGACGCGACCGCTGTCGCCAGGGCCAACCGCGTCGAGATGAGTGTTTTCATGGCTTTGCTTGAATTGATCGGTTTGGTTGCCGTGTTGTTGCGAGCTGATGGAACCCGTGCAGAGGACGGCTTGGCAGGTTCATCGGTGATTTCATTTGTGGTTCGCGGAAGCGGGGGCGGGAGCCGACCACTTTAAGGGCATTCCCGCGTGATGGTCAGGGTCCCGGACTGCCCCTTCTGAATCAAAGCGAAAAACGACGGCTCGGGCGCGAGATTGCCCAATGAACCGAGGCGAGGGTGGTCATACGCGTTGACAGTACCCTCCGCCTGCGCGTCGCGAACGTCGCCGTGCCAGCGCGTGGTGATCGTAATGCCCGGCAAGCTATCGTCCACATTGAGATCTCGGTCTCGTACTAACGGACCGGTTCCGCTCAAATGCAACTCGACATCGGCCGCGAACCAATCCTGGGCGATATCGTCGAACAGCGGAACGACCGCCTTCAGCGTTGCACGGTTGAGATCGGAATCAATCTTCAGGTCCGCCTCGGCGAAGCCGTTGCCAGTAAAGAACGAAAGTCCGTTGCAAATATCGAACTTGGAAACCGACACCGAAACCTGCCGGGTCGCCGTCTGGGGAGTTCCAGTTTCGCTTTGGAAATCGTTGGCGGCGACGACGAAGGCGCTGGTCAGGATGCAGCCGGTCGCGTCATACGACTCGAAAGCCGCTGAGACGCTCTGGTAGCGGTCGCCCCAGTGCATAGCGCTAGTAGGATTTGCGGCGGCCGGAATGCTGAGAAGGCATTCCCAACCCTGGGAGTTGGAGTTGATGGGGGCGATGTCCGGATTGGGGTTGGGACCTGCCAACACATTGGCCGTTCCGAACGCGAGCACGCCGAGAATGGCGGCAAGCGCGATGGGTCGGAGGCCCGCCCGAGCGGGCCGCTGTTGCTGATTTGTTATCGAACTATTCATGGTTTTTCTCTTTTTCTCCAGGCGTCTTGCGCCTGATTTATTTGTTTTTTGGGCTATGCACCTGATTCCACTGACAACGATTCCTCTGACATTTCTGTGCTTATCGCTTCGTTTGGTAGGGCCGAGTCAGGGGAATGAAGTGCAGAGCCCGATTGTTTTTTCCTGCGTTTCTCAATTGCGGAAGTCACCCCTCAGCGGTTTCCGAAGTGATTTCGTTTTATGTTACTTAATCTGAATCCACACACTGTGTTGGCTTTCGTCTGAGAGCGTGGCGCGGAGCAGCCAGATTCCGGCACTCATGCCTGTGGCTTTCGTGTCGAGATTGAAATGCCATTGCTCATTGGTGAGCCGGAACTCGTCGCCAGTCGTCGCGCCATCGGTCGGCGTCGCATCAATCGCATCACCGGCGGTGGTCTGGTCCGCGTATTTGAGGACTTGAAGACGATGGATGCCCGACAGAACCGGCGAGCCGCCGCAAGACGCAGCGAATTTGACCGGGATGGTGCTGTTAAGTTTGAATGTGCGCAGCGGGCTGGCAAAACTGCCTCCATTCGCATCTGCGCCCCCGATGGGGCTAAGGAAGCCAGTGAAGTCAAGCGCCGCGCGCGTGACGGTGAAGTTACAACTCGATTGATTGCCGCTGGCATCCCTGGCCGTGCAGGTAATGGTCGTCGTGCCGGCCGGGAAGCCTGAACCCGGCGCGATGGAATACGTCAGGGTAGGATTGGGATCGCAATTGTCATGAGCGGTCGCGGAAAAGTTCACCGGTGTCAGCGAGTCAACGCTGCATCCCAACGTAATGTTCCCCGGGCAAGAAATCGTGGGTTTCTCCGCATCATTCACAGTGACGGAAAAACTGCAACTGGACTGATTGCCTGAACCGTCGGTGGCGGTGGAGTTCACGGTGGTGGTGCCCTTGGGGAACGTCGAACCGGACGGCGGACTGGACACCACAGTCGCACTGCCGGAGTCGTCGAAGGCGGCAACCGTGTAGTTCACAATTGCCGAGCATTGGCCCGCATCTGTCGCTTGAACAATGTTTGCCGGGCACGTGATCGTCGGAGGGGTAGTGTCGGAGGTGGAAACCAGAGAGAAATCATCGTACTCGACCGTGGTGGTGGCCTGAAAACCGATGGTGCTCAATCCAACATAGGTCATGCTGGAATACGAAACAGAGGGATTATCCTCGGCCAACAACTCCCAATTGACGCCATCAGTGCCTCGATAAACAGTGAATGTATTGCCTTGCCGCTTCAAACGAAGCCAGGCATTGGGATAGGGTACGGCTCCATTAACGTATTTCCAGGCGCCTCCCCGAAACGCCGCAAAATAGGCGTCGTCCGCCCCATACGGGTCTCTGTTGGCAAACAGCGCGTGGTAACGACTGCCTTGACCTAAATTCTCCCGCACCATCAGGCCCGCCCAAGCCTGAGAAAAACCTGGGGGCGCTTCCAAACCAAGGCTCGATATGCGTACCTTGACGTCGAAATCCCCACTGACGGGCTGACAGACAAAGTTAAACAACTCGGATTCCCACGGATAGTGGCCTCCGTATTCGGAAACCGTGATGGTATTGCCGCTACAGACGAATGCCGACCCGCCAACAGGCGGATCGCCAGGACCTGCAATATCAACGGAAACCAAGGCTGCGCCTTCCACCGTACCGCTAGCGCTCCCACCACCGACGTTGCCCGCGCAGTCGGAGATGTTTATCGCCGCTACCGTGTAGGGCGCATTCAGCACGCTGGCTAAGCCCAATTCGACCGACTGCTGATCGAGTCGCAATGTGGCACTGGTGACTAGGCCGGCGGTGCCGTTGACTTGGTAATTAGCTGGGTTTTGCGCCGCAGCCCGATCCACCGGTTCGCTAAAACGGAGACCGATGGAACTTCCGTTGAGACTACCGGCGGAGATTAGCGCCGGTGGGGTTGTGTCCGCAGGCTGGGGCGCGAAAGCCAGGTCATGATATTCCACTGTGGCGGTACCCTGAAAACCGACGGTGCTCAGACCCACATAGGCCATGCAGGAATAGGGAACGGCGGGAGTATCATGCGCCACTAACTCCCAATTGACACCATCGTTGCTTCGGTAAGCGGTGAACGTGTTAGCTTGCCGCTTCAAACGAAGCCAGGCATTGGGATAGGGCACGGCTCCATTGAGATATTTCCAGGCCTCGCCTCCGCCATCCTGTGCCCGCCGAAACGCCGCATAATAGTTGTCCTCCGCCGCAGACGCATCTTTCTCGACAAACAGCGCGTGGTAACGACTGCCCTGATTCAAATTCTCCCGCACCATCAGGCCAGCCCAAGCATGAGAAAAACCTGGGGGCGCTTCCAAACGAAGGCTCGATATGCGTACCTTCATATCGAAATCTCCACTGATGGCTAGATAGCCGAAATTGAGTTGATCCGACTCCCACGGATAGTGATTGCCGCGCATAGAGACCGTGACGGCGTCACCGTTGCACACAAGCACCGAGGCCGGCAGCGATTCTCCCGTCATACCAATATCAGTAGAGGTCAACGCACAAGCGGGGTCTGGGGGTGGCACCTGCGCCAGCGCACTGAAGCTGGCAGTCAGCGTGGTAATGAGCAGCGGGACACGGCCTGCGGCAACGAACTGTTTGAACGCCGGCGGGAGGGCCGGTCGCCGGGAGAGAATTCCCCGAAGAAATTCGCGCATTGAACTTCTGAACCGGGAAGCGGAGGTAGGGCGCGTCACTCCGTGCGCGCCGGGCCTTATTGAAAGCGAAGACGGCGCGCACGGAGTGACGCGCCCTACCTTGAGGTTCGTAGCGCCGGTTTTCCAACCGGCAAAACGCGCCGACTGGAAAGTCGGCGTTAATGCGACGCGGTTCATGGGGAGAAGTATTTTCATAGTTTTTTTAGATTGTCTGCTTGGTGGTATCAACCCCCCGAAAAGATCGTTCTTTCAAAAATGAGCCAAAAAGTTTAGCCGTAATAATTCAGTGAAACCACAGATGGACACAGATGGACACAGATTACTGCCGGGAGCAGGGGGCAGGATGCTCCATCCTCCGCGCGCCCTAATTCAAACGTCCCCATCTGTGTTCATCTGTGTTCATCTGTGGTTTTCCTCCAGCGTAGGCCCGGCTTAAAACTTTTTTGAAAGAACGGCCCCGTTCCGGGGTTGATAGATAAAAAGCTCCATCGCTGCACGCGACATGAACACATCAAGCGACCCGAACGGTGTGGCTGAGAGCGTGGATGAATTCATCCCCACGCGGGGATCGCTGTTGAACCGGCTCAAGGACGCGGACGACGAGGAAAGCTGGCAAAAGTTTTTCGACACCTACTGGAAGCTCATTTACAGCGTGGCCATCAAGTCCGGGTTGACGGATGCCGAGGCGCAGGATGTCGTCCAGGAAACGGTCATCGCCGTGGCGCGAAACATCCTGGCGTTCAAATACGATCCGAAGGTCTGCTCGTTCAAGAGTTGGTTGTTGCAGGTCACCCGCTCGCGGATCTCAAACCAGTTCCGGAATGAAAAGCGCCACCGTGCCGCGCAACGGCGATCGCCGGACGAAACGAGCGGCACGGCCTTGCTGGAACGCATCCCCGACCCGGCGGGCAGCCACCTGGACGCGCTCTGGGACGAGGAATGGGCAAAGAACCTGATGGATGCCGCCATCCATCGCGTGAAACGGCGCGTGGACATCGTGCAGTTCCAAATCTTCGACTTTTACGTGTTGAAGAAATGGCCGGTCCGAAAAGTGGCGGCAACTTTGGGCGTCAATGTCGGCCAGGTTTATCTGGCGCGTCACCGGGTGGCAAAACTCGTCAAAAAAGAAATCAAAAACCTGGAAGCGAAGATCGTTTGAAACAGATTCATCTAAACTGGCGCTGGGTGGAAATTTACGTCAGGATTGGCGGCCGGAACGACGCGGCGCGATTTGAGTTCAAGCTTTATCGGGTCGCCCCGCGCCACCGCATGTCGGCAATGCGCGAGGATTTGGCGGAGCGGCTGGCGGTGAATTTCAAGCGCACGACTGAAAAAACGTAGCCACCGAGGTGAGGAGAACATTACAGTCCGGGACGCAGCGAAACCATGAACCCACCCCCAACCCCTCCAAGGAGGGGAGCAAAACAGCGGACGCGCAACGGCAGTTCCCCTCCTGGGAGGGGTCAGGGGTGGGTTGGTTCGTGAAAAGGCGGATTGGCTGGCAAACATGACAAACCATGTCTGACGACAAAAAGAAAGAACCGTTCGCGCCGGAGGCGATTGCTTCCGGCCAACGGGCGCCGCCGCAAATTCCGGATCACGAATTGATTCGCAAGATTGGCGGCGGGAGCTACGGCGAGGTGTGGCTGGCCCGCAGCATCATGGGCACCTACCGCGCCGTGAAGGTCGTCTATCGCGAGAGCTTCGATCACGACCGCCCGTTTGAGCGCGAGTTCAACGGCATCCAGCGCTTCGAGCCGATCTCCCGCTCGCACGAGAGTCAGGTGGACATCCTGCACGTCGGACGCAACGAGGGTTACTTTTACTACGTGATGGAACTGGCGGATGATGCGGCGGAGGTGCCAAGTGCCAGGTGCCAGGTGTCAGGTGAAGATAGCGGGGAGGCGAAACTCGCCAGCCCACCTGATACGTGGCACCTGACACCTGACACTTATGTTCCCAAGACTCTTCGCAGCGAACTCTTCCGCCGTGGCAAACTTCCGTTTGAAGAATGCTTGCCCATCATCCTCTCGCTGACCACAGCGCTCGAACATTTGCACAAGCACGGCCTGGTGCATCGCGACATCAAGCCGTCCAACATCATCTTCGTTCACGGCATTCCCAAGCTGGCGGACATTGGCCTGGTGACGAGTGTTGATGCGACCCGCTCGTATGTCGGCACGGAGGGATTCCTGCCGCCGGAAGGTCCGGGCACGGTGCCGGCGGACATCTACAGCCTGGGCAAAGTGCTTTACGAGATGAGCAGCGGCCGGGACCGGCAGGATTTCCCGGAACTGCCGACGAATCTGGCGGAGATGCCGGACCGCGCGGGCATGTTGGAACTCAACGCGATGGTTGCCAAAGCGTGCAAAAACGATCCGCGGCAGCGTTATCAATCGGCGGCGGAGATGCACGCTGATCTGTTGCTGCTGCAGAGCGGCAAATCGGTCCGGCGTTTGCATGGAATGGAACGGCAGTTGGCGAGGGTGACGCGCGTAGGCGTGATTGCCGCGCTGGTCGCGTTGCTGGCGGTCACCGCTTACATCATCGCTAACAGCCAGGCACGCCGCGCGCGGGAAACCTCGGCGAGGGAATCCAAGCTACGCCAGGAGGCAGAATCCGACAAGCAGAGAGCCAAAACCGAAGCGGCCAAAAGCCAGCAAGTCGCCCAGTTCCTTAAAGCGATGCTTGAGAGCGTTGGCCCGTCCAAGGCTTTAGGCCGCGACACGACGATGCTCAAGGAGATTCTGGACAAGACCGCCGAACGCATCGGAAAGGAGCTTGCCGGTCAACCGGAGGTGGAAATGGAAATCCGCGACACCTTGGCCGTGTGTTACCGGGACTTAGGCCTATATGAAAAAATGGCGGAAATGGCCCGCGAGCGAGTGCAGCTTGGGCGCACGCAGCTAGGCCAAGAGCACCCTGCGGTCGGTGACGCGCTCAACCAACTCGGCAATGCCCTGACATGGCTCGGCCAAACCACAGAAGCTGAGGCATTCATTATGGAGGGGCTGCAGATGCGCCGCAAGCTGCTCGGCAATGAGACGGTCGAGGTCGCGTCTTCCCTGGGCACGTTGGCGGGCTTGCTCTATCAGACTGGCAAGCCCGCCCAAGCAGAGACTTACTTTCGGGAGGCGCTCGCTCTACGGAGAAAATTGCAAGGCAATGAGGCTCCAGACGTGGCCACGACTCTGCACAACCTGGCTAACGCGCTCCATGAACAAGGCAAAGACGCTGAGGCGGAAAACACCCACCGCGAAGCGCTGGCCCTGCGCACAAAGCTCTTCGGCAACGACCACCCACAAGTGGCATGGTCGCTCAACAGTCTTGCCTTGGTCTTGCATGCCAGGGGCAATCTAGCCGAGGCCGAATCGATTGGCCGCGAGGTGCTTCCCATGCAGAAGAAGTTCTTGGGCGATGCACATCCGGCTGTGGCCTTAACGCTCAACAATCTGGCAGGTGTGCTGTGGGATGAGGGCAAGCTGACCGAGGCCGAACAAATTTTCGGCCAGACTGTGGCACTGAGTCGAACAAATAGAGGCGCCGACGATCCGTTCCTGTCCGTGCCTATCAACAATCTCGGTTTAGTGCTCTTGGATCAGGGCCGACTCGACGAGGCCGGCGACCGCTTCAAAGAGGCATTAGCAATAATAAGACAGCGGCAGGGTGCTGAGCATCCGGACATGGCGGGCTCTTTGCACAATCTCTCCCTTGTACTCCGTGAACAGGGCAAGCTGGCGGAGGCCGAAGAGGCTGCGCGCGAAGCGCTCGCCATAGCAAGGAAATCCGAAACTGGACCAAGCCTGGTGATTGTGTGCCTTGACGATTTGGCCGCTGTCCTGCAACGCCAAAACCGACCGACCGAGGCGGAACCATTTGCCCAGGAATGCCTGGCGATGTCCGAGAAGGAGTCGCCGAACGGATGGCGAACTTCCGGCGCCAAGGGCCTGCTCGGAGGAATCCTGCTGGTGCAGGAGAAATACATTGAAGCCGAGCCGTTGCTGTTAAGCGGTTATGAGGGCATGAACCAGCACCGGGAAAAGATGAAGACCTCGGCTTTTCGCAAGCAGCGATTCAGGGACACCCTCACACACCTCGCTCAACTCTATGAGAAGACCAGCCAGCCCGCAAAAGTCTTGGAGTGGAAGCAAAAGCTGGCCGAGTTCGACAAAGCCGCGACCGAGGAGCGGGCCAAAGCGCTGATCGAGCGCGGCGTGGGAACCAAGGGCGAAATAAAGCCCGCCACTTCAATTGCCTCCCCGGCCCAATCACCGGGCAAACCGTCGGAATAGCATTCCCGTACCGGATCGTTTCAAAGCCCGTCAGGCGGACACAACTGCCGTCCAACACGCGTGGCCGAACTTGCCTTTGAATTTCTCTGCCAATGTTTCCGCCGGCTTGCGGCCCGAGACGATTGCGAACGTCGTCGAGCCGCTTCCGGACATGAGGGTCGCCGCCGCCCCGTGCGAGCGCAGGAATTCCTGGAAGAGCGCCAGCAGCGGGTATTTCTCCAGGGCGGGGGCTTCGAGCGAATTGTAAAGCGCCTTGCCCGCCGCGGGCAGATTGCCCGATTGCAGCAACGCAACGAGCTTCTGCGCGCGGCCCGGCTGGCCGTTCAGCGCGGCGGGGAAGCGGGCGAGGTTTTGGTAGGCCCACGCGGTGGAAATGCCGAAGCCGGGATGAATCAAGAGAAACATCGTCCCGCGCAGCGCCGGAAAAAAATCAAGCGGCTGAACGTTTTCGCCGCGGCCGGTGGCGAGCGCCGGTTTCGTTTGGAGGAAGAAGGGAATATCCGAACCGAGTGAGGCGGCGAGTTCCTGCAGTTTTTCCGCGGGCAGCGGCTGGCCGAATAGTTCATTCAATCCGAGCAGCGTCGTGGCCGCGTTGCCGCTGCCGCCGCCCAAGCCGGCGGCAACCGGAATTCTTTTTTCGAGATAAACGCGCACGCCGTCGTTGATCTGCGCCGCCTCAAGAAACGCGGTGGCCGCGCGGTGAACGAGGTTGCCCGAATCCATTGGCAGACTGGCGTCACTGCACGTCAGCGCGACGCCGCGCCCGCCGCGCTCGAAGGACAGGCGATCACACAAGTTCACCGGATACATCACGGTTTCCAGTTCGTGAAAGCCGTCGGGCCGCCGGCCGAGGATGTTCAGCAGCAGGTTGATTTTGCAGGGCGAATTCTTTTCGAGCGCCATATCAGGCTCTGATTAATTTCGGGTCCTGAAAGCCAGGGCCTCCTCACGTCGGCTGACATAAATAAAAACGCGCCAACAGGATTGTTGGCGCGCAGTGAAAACCACCATCGCATCAGTTGTCGAAAATGTGGAAGCGGCTGCCCGGAATGAATGGCGCAACGTCGCCGCCGCTGAAACCGATGGCGGTGTCGGTGGCGAAAGTCGAGTCCTCCATCAGGCGCGGCTTGTAGCTGTCCGGATAGACCGGGTTGGGCGTCAGATAACTCGTCCAGACGGGGTCGTACGACGGAATCGGGAAGGTGACGACCTCGTAAATGCCAACACCGGTCCGGGCCAGACTGCGGTTCAGGCCGCGAAAGAAGCCGGTGCCGTAAGCGGTGTCGGGCGATTCAAACAACGCGGTCTGTTCGACCGAGCGGCGCATGTCGCCCATACGCACGATCTCAAACAGATTGTTCATGCCGCGACCGAACTTTTTCTCCGGACCGGCGCAACCGGAAGCCAGCACGCCGACGAGAAGAACCGCGCCAAGGAGGGAAGCAGGATTTCGCATAAGTTTTCTAGTTGCTTGAGGCAGCTTACCGCGGTCACGCCGGATGTAAAGCGAGAATTCTTGGCAATGCGTGATCGGCGCGGTGCATCGGAGAATTGAAGGTGACATTGTGCTCGTCACGCCGAATGGCTACGGCTCACAAACCGGTGGGATGGTCGAGGAACGCCCATGGAACTTTGAATTTGCGGGAAAGGTGCGCCGCCAGCGCTTTCACGCCGAACGTCTCCGTGGCGTAGTGGCCGCCGTAAAGGATATTGATGCCGAAGTCCTCGGCCGCCGCGTAAGTCCAGTGCGGCCCTTCGCCGGTGATGAAGGTGTCCACACCTTCCTGCGCCGCCTGTTTCAACTCACCTCCTGCACCGCCCGTGACCACGCCGATGCGCCGACAGGTTTCCGGCCCGCCGGGAATAATGTGCGGCTTTGCCCCCGTCGCGCGCGTCAACCGCCCGGCGAGTTCCGAGCGCGAAATCCGGGCCCGCGCTTGAAAGCCGATGCATTGGCCGTGGCTGAAAAAGAACGGGCGAAGTTTCTGTAAACCCACCGCGGCGCACAATCGCGCGTTGTTGCCGAGCCTTGGATGCGCATCCAGCGGCAGGTGCGAACTGTAAACGGCGATGTTGTGGTCGAGCAGCAACCGCAGCAGTTCGTACTTCGTACCCGTCCACGGATGTGACGGCGACCAGAACAATCCGTGATGGACGATCAGCAAATCCGCCTTTGCCGCAACGGTCATTTTCACGGTTGCGAGGCTGGCGTCCACGGTCGCAGCAATTCGTGTTACGGTGCCGGAGTTCTCCACCTGCAATCCGTTCACCGCGCCATCATAGTCTTTGATCTGGTCGGTGCGCAGCAGGTGGTCGCAGTGTTTCACGATGGCGGTGAGCGAGGCTTTCGACATGGCGGGATGGAACCAAAACCGTGCGGGTCTGCAAAGCGGAAAGTGGTGTTGCGTGAGACGCGATACGTGACGCGCGAACGGAGACCTTCCGAATGCCGTTCACGCATCACGCATCACGCATTACGCATCACGCATTACGCATCACCGAACTGTGGAAAACTTTTTCGCCGCGCCAGTTGATTTCTGCGCGCAGCTTCCTATAGTG
>CAZNOE010000103.1:0-12839 GCA_964574525.1 uncultured Bifidobacteriaceae bacterium | reverse complement strand
GCTTTCCAACAGCGTGCCGCCTGCGCTCCAGTTCAACCCGCTCCCTGTGGGCTTCAAATTCGAGACGGCCCGCAAGCGGTTCAAGGCCGGTTCGCCTGGCAAAGTGAGATTGCCTGCAAACCTGGATGATCTGGCGTTCTACTCCGTCGGGGAACTGGCGGCGCTCCTCAAGACCCGGCAAATAAGTTCTGAAAAGCTGACGCGATTTTATTTGGAGCGGCTGAAGAAACACGGGCCGAAACTTGAATGCGTCGTCACGCTGACAGAGGACTTGGCGCTCGAACAAGCGCGTCGCGTTGACCGCGAAATCGCCGCCGGCAAATATCGCGGCCCTCTGCACGGCATTCCCTACGGCGCGAAAGATTTGCTGGCGGTCAAAAGTATTCGCACGACGTGGGGCGCCGCGCCGTACACGAACCAGGTCTTTGATTTCGACGCGACGGTGATCAAGCGGTTGGAAGACGCCGGCGCGGTGCTGGTCGCGAAGACGACGCTAGGCGAACTGGCGATGGGCGAGACGTGGTTCGGGGGCATGACGCGCAATCCGTGGAATCTCAAACAGGGTTCGAGCGGTTCATCGGCCGGCTCGGTGGCCGGCACCGCGGCGGGATTGTTCGCGTTCGGCATCGGCTCGGAGACACTCGGCTCGATTGTTTCGCCGTGCGACCGTTGCGGTGTGACGGGCTTGCGTCCGTCGTACGGCCGCGTGAGTCGCACCGGCGCGATGGCATTGAGTTGGTCCATGGACAAGATCGGGCCGGTCGGCCGGACCGTGGAGGATTGTGCGCTGGTATTCAACGCGATCTACGGGCCGGATGGCGTGGATCAAACGCTTTACGACGCTCCGTTCAACTACAATCCAAAAACCAATTTGAAAAAGCTGCGCATCGGTTACCTCAAAACGGATTTCGAAAAGGAAAGAGGCGAGCGCAAGGAACACGACGAGGCGACGCTCGACAAAATGCGCGAACTGGGCGCGGACTTGATTCCCGTCGAACTGCCGGATTATCCCGTCGGCAGCATTTCGTTTTTGTTATCCACCGAAGGGGCGGCCGCCTTTGATGAACTGACACGCAGCGGTGAGGACGATTGGTTGAAGCAGCAGGCCAGTGGTTCCTGGCCGAATACCTTTCGCAAGAAGCGGTTCATTCCGGCGGTCGAGTATCTCCGTGCGCAGCGAATTCGCTACCTGCTCATTCAGGACATGGCGAAGGTATTCGACAAAGTGAACGTGATCATCGCGCCGTCCCAATCGGGCCGCAGCCTGCTGATTAGTAACCTCACCGGCCATCCCAGCGTCGTCGTGCCGAATGGCTTCTCCACAAACAACACACCGACGAGCATTTGCTTTCTCGGAAAACTATTTGGCGAAGCGGAACTGCTTGCGGTTGCGAAGAAGTATCAGGACGCAACAGATTTTCACCAGAAGCATCCAGCGATGCCAGAGTAGTGGCCTTAGTCCTTGGTCCGAAACACCAGCAGGTAAGGAACAGCCGCGTGTCCCTGCTTGTCCTTGAAGTTGGTGAATTTCTGGCTGTTCAACCAGTAACCATAGGTCTTCCCCGGTTCCAGTTTCACTTTCACCACGCACGTTTTGCGGTCGGTGTCATATTTCGGCTTGCCGATCATCTCGGGTGAAGAATCCTTCCAGGCGGTGGACCAGCTCCAGGAATTGTCGGCCATTTCCTTGCTGAACGTGACCTTGATTTCGACGACGCCCGGCGCGACATCCTTCGTGCCGGATTCCGGTACCGTTTTCACAACCACTGGTGGCAGCGATTCGACTGTGGGCGTCGCATCGTTTTGAGCGACCAAGTTGGCAGAGATAACGGCACAGCACGTCAATGTAGTCAGGAGTGTTTTCATAAGATTGATTCGGTTTTGATTGGTTGTTTGTAGTTTTCGCGGACATGCGGGGCAGAACGCCGCGCGAACATCCACTCGAGCCAGTACTCACCGACGACGAGCATCGGAAAGTAGCACAGCCGGAGCAACACCTTTCCGTCTGGTTTTGTGGTTCGCGTCGTTGTGCCTGCCGTTACACCGATAACAGCCTTCGCGTCGGCAATTGCTTGTCGCCTGGCCTTTTCTTTGTCAGGCTCGTGGAGCGATGCGAAAAGAATTCTATTGCCTGTGGCTGGTGGTGTCGCTGCCCGCGTTGGGCGCGGAACTGACTTTCGATTTTGCCGACTTCCCGGCGGATAAAGCTCCTCCCGGTTTTCGCAGCGCACTGGCCGGAACGGGCAAACCCGGCGAGTGGAAGATCATCATGGACGAAGTGCCGCCGCTCCTTGCGCCGTTATCCACCAAGGCCCCCGTTGTGACACGCCGGGCCGTGCTCGCCCAACTCAGCCAGGACCCGACGGATGAACGCTTCCCGCTGTTGATTTTCGACGGCGACGTGTTCGGCGATTTCACGCTGACGACGCGGTTCAAGCTGGCCGGCGGCGGGCTGGAGCAGATGGCGGGTATTGCCTTCCGCATTCGCGATGAGAAAAATTTTTATGTCGTCCGCGCCAGCGGTCTGGGCCGCAATGTCCGCTTTTACAAAGTGGTGGATGGAGTGCGCAGCCAGCCGATCGGACCGGAGGTGGAAATTCCCAGGGGCGTGTGGCACGAACTGAAGATCGAATGCAAGGGCAACCAGGTCCGCTCCTGGTTGAATGGCAAGGACGCCATCCCGCCGCTGACGGACAACACGTTCTCCACCGGCAAGATCGGCTTTTGGACGAAGTCAGACGCCGTCAGCTATTTTACCGACACAAAAATCAATTACACCCCGCGCGAAATGGCGGCGAAGGCGATCGTGCGCGACGCGATGAAAAAGTACGGCCGCCTGCGAGGGCTGAAGGTTTACACCCTCGACGTCCGGGGCGAACCCAAGGTGGTGGCGAGCAAGGACGAGAAGGACATCGGCTCGCCGGGCGGCAAAGTTGAGAAAGACTGCATCGCCAAGGGCGCCATGTTTTACGGAAAGGACAGGGAATCGGTTTCCGTCGTCATGCCATTGCGCGACCGGAACGGCGACCCCATTGCGGCGGCCCGGGTCGTGATGGAAACCTTCACCGGGCAAACCGAGCAGAATGCCCTGGCTCGGGCGCGGCCCATCGTCAAGGACATGCAAGCGCGTGTGCAGTCGCTGCAAGAACTCACGCAATAGCGCGGAGCGCGACGCTCATTTTTCAGGTTCGTTCTCGAATTCGTCAGCCCCTCGGTCGCGAGGAACCTTCGGGATGGATGGGGCTCTCATCTTTTGAGACGGCCAACACCGTTTTTGGACACCCGCGTCCGGTGAACACATATTTTGCGTGACGGACCCAGCGGGCGAGGTTCTTGCTTTCTCAGGGTGTTGTATGCAACTGGGTGTGTTTATCGAACGCGACGGAGTCTTGAACAAAGTCCGCGTGGAACACCAGCAACAGGTCAGTCCGGCGATGCTCGGTGATTTCCACATCTGCAAAGGCGCCCGGCCACTGTTACAAAGTTTGAAGGCGGCCGGATTCGTGCTCATTGCCACGACGAACCAGCCCGGTCTTTCGCGCGGCTGCCAGTCACGGCGGGAACTCGACCGGATGCATGATGTGCTGCGCCGCGAACTGCCGTTGGATGACATTTTGGTTTGCCCGCACGACGAGAACGACCGCTGCCCGTGCCGCAAACCCAATCCGGGTTTGCTCGTCGAGGCCGGATTCTCGTGGCGTCTGGACCTGGATCGGTGCTTCGTGATCAGTGACAAGTGGCAGGATGCCGAAGCGGCGCGCGCCACCGGATGCACTTCGCTGCTGATCCAATCGCCGTGGCTGGGTTCAGTGCATCGCGACCTGGTGTTGCCTTCGCTCGCCGCGGCAGTGGAGAAGTTGCTTCGATTGCACCGCTCCCCGCAACTCGTGTCCGCCTGACAGGTATCTCGAAAACCTCCCGCCGACGTAAGTTAATTCCCGCCCCGAACAGTTCAGGGTTGGGCTGGCTTGACCTCTTGCTGAGAAGATTTCGGCGGCCAATCGTTTGAAGTGACTCGTCGGACGCCGCCGGTGACGAGGAATTTGCCTTCTTGATCCGTCTGCAACCGCGGCCGCGTATTGGAATAATCGTAAGTCTGGCGCACAAGCACGTCGCCGTCGGGGCTTATCATGGTGTAGCTGAACGAACGCGCGCCGTTTTGATAAAGCAGATGGAGGTTGCTGAACTTGTCCAGTTGCGGCTCCGGCTCGCTGAATGAAACCATCGGCCCCATGGAAAATACTTTGATCACCTTTGATTCGGCCGCGTCCGTCAATCGCAGGTAAAGCCGGAGTTGCGTGCGCAGGTAGTTCGCCTGTTGCAGCGTGTATTTGCGGACTTCGGGGGATTGATTCGTCGCGTTGGCCGCAGCCGGCACGCCGAATTCCTGTGACCACAGCTTCGCTCCCTGAATGATGTCAAAGCTCTTCGGTTTGGTGGTCAAGGTCGCATCCCATGCCTTGACGCGCACCGTCGCGGTGACATTGTATCGGCCCGGACGCGAGATGGCAAAATGCGGCGCCAAATCCACGTGCCGCGTTGCCACCTTGGAAGATTCCAGCGTGAATTCACCGAGCACCGGCACTTCGCCGGTCTTGACCACGATAAACCCGTCGCGCGACTCGACCAGGAATGTGAGCCAGTCCGGTTCAGTGCCCAGATGCAACGTCTGGCCGGACCGATTCGTGATGCGGACGGCCGCGGGCAAAGCCTCGCCTCCGAGGAACTGCTCCTGTTCGAGCGTGACCTCAACCGTCACCTGCGCCGACATCTGTAGCAGTGGCGCCAGAAGCACTCCGAGCGTCAGGCCTGTGAGTTTCATACCGACAATTTAGATGAGGCAGGCAGAGTGGCAAGCGGCAAAACCCGCTCGTTATGCGAGCGGCTCAGGACGATCTTGTGCAAGCCGGTTGTAATGTCAGTGGCCGGACGCTCGAAGCCGTTGGTTCACTCGCTCCAGGACCATTACGGGCGAAATCGCTGTCAAACACTCTGTCGGTTTGGGCCAGGCACAACGCGGCTTCAGGCAAGGCGCGCACGGCAGCGCGTATTGGACGACGTGCTCAAGCTGGCCATACGGCCCGGTCCGGCGCGGCTCGGTCGGTCCGAAAATAGCGACGACGGGTTTGCGCAATGCCGCCGCCACGTGCATCGGCCCGGTGTCGTTGGTGATCATCAACTCGCACAGGCGCAACCATTCAACCATTTCCGGCAACGAGGTCTGACCTGTCAAATCCAGGCACCGCTCCGGCACAGTGCGCGCCAGCGATTCGCCCAGTGGCTTGTCCTTCTCGTCGCCCAGAACCACGAAATGCGTCTCCGCGAATTGCGCAGCGAGCTGGCGCAGCAACTCAGAAAAATACTCGACGGGCCAGTGCTTGTTTGACCACCGCGCGCCGGGTTGCAGCGCAATCCATCGTGCGCCGTCCACCTGCCATTTGGCTTTCACGGCCGCGGCGACCGCCGGGCGTTCGGGCAGCCACGTGAAATTCCAATCCACCGGCACATCCAGCCGCGGCAGGACCGTCAGATACCAATCCACCGCGTGCGTGTAAAATGACGCGCGCCGCACAATGATGTCGTAAAACCCGCGTGCCCCTTCGCGCGGCTCATCGAGGCCGACGAGCAGTTTTCCGTTCGCCAGCCACGCCACCACGCCACTGCGCGCCAGGCACTGAAGATCAATGACCCAGTCAAAATTCTGCGCGCGCAACCACTGCACGCAGGACCATATCTCCGGCCAATGGCTGGGCGATGCCCAACGCTTCCTCTCAAAGCGGACAACGCCCGCGAGGTCCGGATCCCCCTCCAGCAGCGGCGCGAGATTCGAGTCAATCCACCAATGGATTTCGCTGTCAGAGAGGTGGCGCTTGATGAGCCGCAACACCGGCAACGCCTGCACCACGTCGCCGAGCGAACTGGGTTTGAGAATGAGAATCTTCACGAGTGACGAGTGTCGCGTGACGAGTCACGTGATTTAATCACCCAGACGGCCAACCCGTCGCAGCCTACCTACCGTATGCGAGCCGCTCCGCCAGCCGCTCCGGCAGCCCGGCGGCGAGGATTTTCTTCTGCGCCGTCGCGATGTCGTAATCCAGCCGGCGCAGCTCAATGGTGCCTTCGTGCATGTCGTAAATCACATAGGCCGCTTTTGGATTGTTGTCCCGCGGCTGGCCCACCGCGCCGACGTTGACGAAATATTTTTTACCCGGCTCGACCTTGAACTTGGAATACGTGCCGCCGCGCACCACGTTGTCGCGCATGAAGGCCACCGGCACGTGCGTGTGCCCGAAGAAGCAGACCGCCGTGTTCTGGTAGGTGAAACTGGCAGCGGCGGCGAGCTTGTCGAAGACGTAGCCCCAGCGTTGCGGGCCGTCGAGGGTCGCGTGAACGATCGTAAAGCTCGTGACCATGCGCGAGTATTTGAGATCGCGCAGCCACTGGCGGTCATCTTCGTTCAATTGTTTGCGCGTCCAGTTGACCGCCTCGGCCGCGGCGGGATTGAAGCCATCGAGATGTTCATCCGTGGAACAGTATTCGTCGTGATTGCCCTTGACGACGGGCATGGCCATGGTGCGGACGATGTCGAGACATTCCTTGGGATTGGCGTTGTAACCGACCACATCGCCGAGGCACGCGTAATGGGTGACCTTTTGTTTCTTGCAGTCCTCCAAAACGACCCGAAACGCCTCCAGGTTGGCGTGGATGTCGGCTATGATGGCAAACTTCATTTACTTCCTATCGCACAATTTCAAATCCGCGAAAGTCGTTTTGCGCCTCGGTCCAATGCACGTCCTCATGCCGGATGCACGCAGCCAGGCCGGCGTCGCGAATCGCTTCACGTAACCCTTCCAATTCCGTTTTGGTTCCTTCAGCCATCAGTTCAACCCGTCCATCCGGCAAATTGCGCACCGTGCCGGTTATCTCGAAACCTGTCGCGACTTGCTTGACCGTAAACCGAAAACCGACGCCTTGCACGTGGCCCGAGTAAAAAATATGCATGCGGTGCCGATTCATGGCGCGCTGTGGTCTGCTGGTGACAGCTCCGGCCAGGTGGCAGTGCGACCCCCGTCTGCCCCGCCGCCGGTTTTTGCATTTGGTGATGAAGCCAAAGCCCGCGCCAGTACGCAACGTTTTTCGCGCGCCAGCTCGCCGGCTTCCTCTCCTCATGGTTTCCGGCGTTGGGCCCTGCGTTTTGCTTCCAACAACCGGCTCGTGGTGGTGCTCGCTTCCTCGGGGGAAGCTGGTTTGGCTTCCGGCGGCGGCGCCGGCGTTTGCGCCTCCCGCTGGGTTTCGCCCGAAGTTTTCGCCTCCCACGCGACTGGCGCGCCCACCTGCTCGGGCTGGAACAATTCCGGACGTGCTCCTGCGCCGGGCGCAGTCTGCTCCGTGCGCACGACGTCGCGCCGCGCCAGCAACGTCGCCAGCGATTCCTCCGCTTCCGGCGTGCGCGGCGTGCCTCTCCAGAAGAAAACCCATTTCTGCAACATCCGCGTCGCCCGCAGCAATTCCTCGCGGTCCAGTTGAATTCGTCGCACGCCCACGTCGAGCACAAACAAAATCACCGCCAGCTTTAGCAGCGATTCCCACAAATCCCGCGGCTGATGCGTCTTGATCCGATCGCGCAGGAATGGATTGTCCGTCGCTGGCATCGTCCGATCGAGGATCTTGCCGCCACCGCTCTCGGCGATGCGCCGCAGCAGATTCAAGTTCGGCTCCGACGCGGTGAACTCCGGGGAATAATTCACGCTGGCCCCGACGGTCTGCGAGCCGACCGACTTGCCGCCTTTCATTTCCATTAGATTCAACAAATAAGCGCCTACCTCTTTCGTCGGGAATTTCGCCTCGTAATGTCCCGGCCCGGTTTGTTCCAGACGCACTGTTTGCGGTTCGCCTTTCGGGCCGACCACCGCCGTCTGCAAATCAAGAAAGTTGCGGTAATTCCCTTTTTCATCGAGCGCCTCGACGCTGATCACGCCCTGGCCGTTTTCCATGGTCACTTCGGTCGTGAAATCCGCATTATCCAACCGCCGCAGACTCCACTGCGCAATCTGCGACCAGAACTGCTTGTAACGCTCCCAGCCCATCCAGTTCCGCGCCCACTTCGGTCGCGCGTCCGATGTGAACGCCACCGCGCGACCCAATCCGTATTGCCAGTGCGCCAGCAACGGATCGCCCTTGTGCGTGAGCAGCGGCGTCTCGGCCCGCGGCTTCAACGTCGTCGCCACGTAACCGAGCAGATTGGGATACTCAGCCGCGCCGATGCCACGAATCACTTCGCTTGACGAACGCAACTGCGGCTTGAACGGCTCTTCGTAAATCGCAGACTTCAAAATGACCGCCGTCTCCTTGATGAAAATCTGCGGTAGCATGCTCGGCGAGGTGACGTTGTAAAAGCGCCCTTTGCCCTGCTCGGCCATGCTCATCATCGTGTCCGGACCCGAATGCCCGGCGATCAACACCGTGCTCACCGTGATCCGGTCCCCGACGATTTGTTGCATGAGCTTGGTGTCAGGCGCATTTGGGTCGCCATCGCTGAACACAATGATGTGCTTGAGATTCGCGCTGGATTTCTTGAGCGCTTCATGCGCCTTTTCCATCGGTCCCTGGAAACTCGGCATGTCGCCCTGGTTCATGCCCGCGATGTTGCGGCCCGCCGCCTTTTTGTCGCCCACCTTTTGCAATTCATGTACCCAGCGCTCCGTGCCGTCCCAAAGCACCACGCCCATTTCATCGTCCGGACCGAGTGCCCCGAGCACGCCGAGAGCGCAATCGCGCGCGACTTGATTGCCGTTGGCGAACTCCATTCCGTGCATGACCAGCGCCACGGCGCCCTTGGGCAAAACTTTTTTGCTGTTTAGCTCCATGCTCACCGGCAACGTCGCTTCGAGCGGTGTGCTGCGATAACCACCCGCCGCATAGGTCTGGTCGCCGCCAACGCACACCAGTCCGACGCCAAAGTCGCGGACGGCCGCCTCCAACAGTTGCATCGTCTCGCGGCCCAAATCTCCGGCGGAGACGTTGCTCAGGAAAATCGCATCGTAGCTGTCCATCTCGGCGAGCGAATTGGGAAGGCTGTTGATGCCGCCCAGCTTCACCTCAAGCCGCGCCGACTGCAGAGCTTCGGCCAACGTCTTGTCCTGTTCCGGATCGGAGGAAATCACCAGCAGACGAGGGTCGCCTCGCACGCTGGCAAAAGCCGTGGCGCGATTGTTCTGCGGGACCGGGTCGCCCGATGCGTCCACGCGCACGTCGTAACTGTAAAAGTCGGGGTCGGGCAAGGTCTGCGGAAACGTGAAAAGATTTTTGCCCGCCTCCAATTGCACCTTCTGTTCGCCAAGAAATTGCTCGTTGCGGTACAGCCGGACTGTCGCGGGGGTGGACGCATCGGCCTGCACAAAGATTTTCATCTCGAACGGCTGGCTTTTCTTGAGTTTGGCCGGCGCCTGGACCTTTTGCACGAACACGTCGTTGCCGCGCGACACGCCCAGCGGCACCACATCCACCGTCACGCCGAGCGGCCGCGCCGTCAGCACGGCGCTCATGACATCGCCCATGTTCTCGTTCCCGTCAGACATGAGCACGAGACGCTTCTGACCGGTTTCGGGAAACGCCGCCGTGCCGAGCCGGATGGCCGAGGCGAGGTCCGAACGTTGTGTGTCCACGACCGCTTCGATTTTCTGCAAATCAATCCTTTCGTTCGGCAGGCGGTCAATGCTCGCGTCCGTGCCGAACACAATCGCACCGGCTTTGTCCACGGCCTTCTTCATTCCTGCCATCCGGTTCACGAGATTTTTTGCCGCGTCCTGTTGTTCGGAGGGAACGCTGTCCGAACGGTCGAGTACGAAGAACACATTCATTCCTTCAATCGGCAGCAACCATTGCAAACCGGCGATGGCAAACACGACGGCCAGCGTCACCACCGTGCGGATGACGAGTGCGATCCACTTTCGCCAGGGACTCAACTGCGCCTCCGTGCGCCAGCCCAGCCAGAAAACCCACGCCAGCGCCGGCAACGCGAGGAGCAGGTAAAGGGGATGGGTGAATTGGAAATTCATTTCTTTGCAGTCCTGAGTCCTGAGTCCTGAGTCCACAGTCCAGAAGCCGCGACCGCGCTCGACGAGTGTGGACTGTGGACTGTGGACTGCGGACTGCGGACTAATTTTTGCACGCGATGATTCTGTGAATCCGCTACGTAAAGATTCCCGTGCGAGTCGAGCGCCACGCCCCACGGATTGGCAAACCGTCCCGGCGCCGTCCCCGGCCCCCCAATGATTTCAATCGGCTGATCGTTCGCATCGAACACCTGGATCCGGCTGTTGCCGAACTCGCACACAAATTGATTTCCGTCCGCGTCCACAGTGATGTCGTAGGGATAGCTCAACTCACCCGGGCCCGAACCCGCCCTGCCATACGCGCGAATGAATCTCCCGTCGCTCGAAAAAATCTGGATGCGATGATTGCACGAATCCGCCACATAAAGCCGGTCTTGTGCATCCACGCAAATCCCTTCCGGCCGATTAAACTCACCCGGCGCCGTGCCAGCCTTGCCAATGACATCCAATAACCGAGGGACAACCGAACTCGTCCCCGACGCTGGATGCGTCTCCCTCTCCCCATCCGATGGGGAGAGGGCCGGGGTGAGGGGTCTGGCATTATTGTTGGGTTTTGGAATCGCAAACCGCTGCACCCGCTCCGTCGCCGTGTATTCACTCACGAGAAATTCCCCGCGCGAATTCACCGCCACCGCGCGCGGCAACATGAATTCTCCCGCGTTCGTCCCCCGCCGGCCCCACTGCGCCACGAGCATTCCGCTCGGCGAGAAATGATTCACCCGCTGATAATGCGGCTCAACCACAACGATGTTCCCGTCCCTGTCGCAACACATGCCCTTGGGTTTGCCCTTGTCCGTCTGCGGCATCTGCCACGAGAGCAAGAATTTTCCATTCGGCGAGAACTTCTGCACCCGGCCCGTCATATCCACCGCATAAACATTATCCTGCGCATCCACCGCCACCGAGCGCGGCTTATTGAACTCACCAATTCCCACACCGCGTGCGCCGATGACTTCAACGCGGCTGAAGATTTTGTTTTCGAGCGCTGTTGCATTCGCCGCCGACGGCGGTGAGCAACTTGCCAGCAGCGTAATTGCCATCGCCACCGTAGCTGCGCTCGTTAGAGCGCGGCTGAAATCATTTCGCGAAAATTGCCTGAAGTATTGCCCCGCTCTCATGAACGCGGCCACCGCCACCAACGGCGCAATTGCCAAGCCCAGCAACGCCAGACACAGCGCGTTCACCTGCGCGGCGTAACCGTAATGCAACAGATTGAATATTCGCAACGCCAACGTCTCCCCGCCAGGCGGCACAACCAACACCAGTGACTCGACATCCCACAGGCAAAGCAGGTAAACCACATACCACGCTGCCGCGACCTGCGGCGCGATTTGCGGCCAGAGCACGTGACGAAACAACTGCCATCGTGTCGCGCCTTCAAGTCTCGCCGCATCCGCCAAATCCGAATCGGAAGCGTCAATCGCGTGCCGCGACGCCGTCCAACCCAAGGCGAAATTGCGAATTACAAACGCCAGCACGACAATCCCCGCGCTCTGATAGAATGTGGCCAGCACCGGGCGATTGAAAACCTTGATCAGCGCGATGCCGATCAACACGCCGGGAACGAAGAACGGAAGCCAGAACAGAATTCCCAGGTAGGGACGGCGCGCTGCGCTGTCCGCCTGAATGCACCCGCGGTGAGTGACTATCAGGGCCAAGCCAACTACCACCGTCGCCGCCAGCGCTGCAAGCCAAAACGAGTTCCAGATCGCACTCGTTCCCGCCTCCACCGCGCCGGGCAACTCCACCCACGTCCGGTTCGCCACCCCGATTTGCACCAACGGCAAACCGACGGACAACACGCACAACAGCGACGCCATCGCCCCGCCGCAGAATTGCCACGCCGAACCAAGTTGCCGGCGAAAAACTCGCGCGGGCACGGCGCCCTTCACTCGCGGCCAGCGCACCGCCCGACGCGCCGCCCACACCAGCAGAATCACCGGGGCGATCACCAACGGCAGGCTCAACTTCAGTGTGCCAAGCGCGTCGAACTGCGTGTTGAACCACACCCACATCTCATCCGGCAGCACTTTCGTTTGAAGAATTGCCGGCACCGCAAAGTTGTTCAAGGCGAGCACAAACGTCAGCACTGCCGCCAGCGCCAGTTCACCCCGTGCGACTGGCAGTAACAACCAACGCACAAGCGCAAAACCCGTCATCGCCGGCTCACACTCGAACTGCGCTTGCTCCAGCCGGCGCCACCCACTCAACACCGCGAACACCGTGATCGGCCAAAGCATCAGCGACAAAATCCAAATCGTTCCGCCGAGCGAATAAATCCGGAACGGCAACCACGCGCGCAGCAGACCGTTGTCGCCGAGCAGACTGATCCAGCAATTCGTGACCAGAAACGGCGGCAACGCCAGCGCCACGACCGCCAGCGCGAGAAAAACATTCCGCCCGCGCGCCTCCAACGTCGCCAGCCACAATGCTGCAACGATGCCAAAGCCCACCGCCAGCGCCGTTGTTGATCCGGCGAGAAGCAGACTGTTTAGGAGCAAGGGCCAGTTCATGAAGTTTGTCAAACGCTCGCCCTCACCCCGGCCCTCTCCCCCAGGAGAGGGAGAATCATTCGCCGCCACTTGACGCTGTGAACGGCTTCGGGGCTCTCGTGTCCTCGTTTGCGAATTTGGGAAGGCTGGCAACTGCAACCGAGACAAACAAATGTTTGAGTGACGCGCATAGCTTTACCCTCTCCCCGGGGGAGAGGGTCGGGGTGAGGGC
>CAZNOE010000102.1:0-12896 GCA_964574525.1 uncultured Bifidobacteriaceae bacterium | reverse complement strand
TCAAACTCTACCAGCCGATTGAGAAAAAAAACCAGCAGGGCAAAGTCATCCTCACGACCTACAAAGAGGTCGGGGAAATCGAACTGATCAAGGTGCAGAAAGATAAGGGCATGGGCGTTTATTCGGGGAGCGCCGCCATCAGCGAGGGTTGGACGGCAGTGGATGCCGGCGTTGATATTGACAGCATCGAATGATGCGATCGCAAGCGGTCGGCGACGGGCGTGATGATATTTTGCCGTCGGCTTTTGGGTGCGCTCAAAAGCGGCTCGGCTTCGACTTTTTCAGTTTCTCCATCTGGTTTTGGCTTACGCCAGACCGCGGCTAACGAGTGACGCGGATCCGCCGGACGATTTCCAAAACGGGAAAACTGTAAACTCGAAGTGAAGCGCCAGGGAGTTTGTGGCGCAAAGAATACAACACAGAAGAAGACGGGACCATTCGCTCGTCACTCATGTCTTGCCTTGACCTCGAGCGGATTGCTGTAGGCGTCTGTCGCGCCGCCGTGCGCGCGCGCGGTAACCACTTCACTTACCTTCTGTTTCTTGCTCAGTACGTGAAGTTCAGCCGGAAGAATCGTGCGGGATCCGCCGTGATGCTGTTGGTGTAGGGGCCGAGTATTACGCCCGTAACATCGGAGTAAGGTCCAGCCACGCTGGTGGCCGTCTGCAACTGATAGGTGCCGCTCCAGTTGATGACCACGTTCGTCCCGTTGACCAGGCTCGAACTCACGCCTGGCTGCACGGGTGAAGCGCCCGGATAAAGTTGCGTCTGCGGGATGATTCCCTTGACCTGATTGGTGCTGGACCAGCTCAATCGCGCCGTCGCACCGCCGGCATTTTCGTAATACTCCATCAGGAGGTTGTGTTTTTGGTTGGCCGCCAGGGCGATTGTTCCACTGTGCTCGGTCGGCCCCTGATCAATCCAACTGTCCACGAGTAACTGGCCGTTGACCCAGAGCCTGGCGCCGTCGTCGGTAGTCGTGTAGAACGTGTAGGTTTGCGAATAAAACGGCTGCACCTTGCCCGTCCACCGTATGGTGAACGTGTCCACAGAAATGCTCGGATCGGGCGAGCCGGTTCCGAAGTCAAAATCCACGGTCGGGTCCACTCGGCTCAGTGTTACCGGCCCGTTAAAAGTCTTAAGCTGACCGGAGTAATAATCACCCGCCAAGCCAGTGCCGGTACCGACAGTGCCCACGGTCAAGGCGGCCGTCTGGCTGGCCACGGTCTGGCCGAGCGAATCGGTGATGACGACCGTATAGGCGCCGCCATTGGTTCCCTGCGCGTTACTGACGGTGTATGAACTGGAGTTGGCGCCGACATTGGCGCCATTGAATTTCCATTGGTAGCTATAGGCGGGCACGCCGTTGCTCACGCCGACAGTGAAGGTCGCCGTGCCGCCGACCGCAACCACCTGGCTGGCGGGCTGGTTCGTGATAACCATCTGCGTATCCAGAATCGCAACGGAACTGGTCACGCTGGTGAACAGCGCGGTATTGGAGATGACGACGCTGTAAAAGCCCAATTGGTTTGGCTGGACGTTCGAGATGTCCAACGTGCGGTTGGTGGCATTGAGGATGGGCGTCCCCGGAGCGACCGGGCTGGTTGCGTTAAAGCGCCATTGATATTTTTGCGGCGCGCCGATCGCCGTGACGTCCATGAACCCAAGCGACCCGATGCCCGCGACGATATTGGTCCTGGGCTGGGCGCAGATGTTGATTGCGGCGCCCCTGGGAATGAGGCTGAAAGCGATGATGCCATTGCCAGTATCGAGGCAGAAGACGCGCGAGCCGTCCGACGTGAAGTCCACCGAGCCGGTGCCGAAGCTGGTGTTCTGACTGGCGTAATTTCGCTGATCAATCGGGAAGTTCCGCGTCGGCGTCGGGGCCAGCGTAGGCACGTCGTAGAGGTTGATGTTGTGCGGCGCGACCGTCTGGTTGCCGATCAAGCGCTGGTTGGCGATGTCGAGACCGATCGGCCCCATGGCTTGATTGGTATTGATGTCGTAAATGCCGTAAGAAGCAATCAGATTGGCGGCCGTGGACGGAACGCCCGTGAAGCCGACGTAGCTGACTGGCTGGCCGGTCGTTTCCCCGTAGAAGGTATTGCCACAACCCCAAGCCAGCCCCAGCCGCAGGACATTGGCAGCAATACCGCTGATGCTGAGGGCGGTGCCGTTGAAGTTGGTGCCATCCGTGGTCGTAAAGACGGGAATGGTGGTCACAGCGCTGTTGCCACAGGCTATGATCTGAGTGCCGGCACCGGAGCCGCGGACGCGGAAATCGTCGCCGCAGCGGGAGGCGCCTCCGATCGGATTTGCGCTATACACCAATTGCGGCGCGGCGCTCTCGTTCGCCCAGCGATAAATCCGGAACGGCACCGTAGCGGAAGTCGTCAGGTTGCAAACGTAAATGGCCCCGTCGTCGGCCACATCCACCATGCTCAATCTGAAAGTGCCCACACCGGTAGTGGCGATGTCGCCGATGTCCATATTGGTAATGACGCTCCCAGTGTTGCTGTCCAGAATGGCGATGCCCAAGCCCGCTGCTGGCGCAGGCGAAGCCGCGCGGCTGACCAGAATCAGGTGACCGGTTTTGGGGTTGTAGGCCAGACCGCGTTCAGTCGAGCCAGCCGTGACCCAGGTATTGTTAACCGCCGCAACGGACCAGATGGGCGACATGATGTTGGCCACGGTGAAGGACCACGTGTTGGTGCGCCGATTGGCGCCGCTGTCAGTGAAGGCGAGGGAAACAGAATTAGACGAGTTGGGCAGGAAGACCGTCGCGGGCTGAAAGCTCACAGTGTAAACGCCGGCGTTGCTGTTGATGGTTGGTGCGACGGTAGCGCCGTTGATTTGCAGGAGAATGGTGTTGGTTTGAACCGTCAGGCTCCCGTCAACGAGCGTTGCAGTCATGGCGGAGTTGCCCGGAACGCCGGTTTCGCCGATGTCAGGATCCACGGAGCGGACGTAAGGTTTGGTTTGCGCCGTCCGGAATGCGGGAACATAGCCCAAAACGTTCGTGTCATTGATCAGCACCTTGTTGCCGGTGGCATCAACGTCGAAGAACTCCACACTTGGAAGCGTCGTGCCCGGCCCCGGGGCGTAGGCCGGGTCGCCTGTGAAATAAACGAGGCGGAAGGGATAGTACCCGTCCAAAGCTACGGCGAACGACGCGGTGCTGTCGGCGGCGGCACGGACGCTGCTGAAGATCGCCTCCTGCAGGGCGAAGGTGTCTGCGCTATCGGCCACCGTCAGCTTGAAGCCGTCGGAACTGTTCACGCCGAGAGTGTAGAGGCCGGGTGAAAGGTGGAGGTAGGCCACCGCATCCAGGGCGTAGTTGTTGCCGTTGCCTGTGGTCGGGCCAGGAACGCCGGGGACGTCAGTATCGCTGGGGAAATTACCCGTTGAACCTACCGGGAAGCCGTAATTGATCACGTTGGTCTCAACGTAAGTAAACGTGCTGTTCGCGGGATTCGGCGCCGCCAGATTGTCGTAAGGCAATCCCGTCGAACCATCAATCAGCAGATTGGCCAGTTGCAACTCTGCCCGGATGATGTCTCTGGATCCCGAGTCCGCGATCTGGCTGTAGCGTGTAAAGAATCCTTGGAAGCCGCTCACATAGGCCGGATTGGCGACCAGATTCGTGGGCAGAGTGCTGAACGCGCTGACGGTGAACCCGTAAGCCAATGTGTTCGTGTTCGGAGTGGGCGAGGCATTGTCCGCATAGACCAGATTGACCGTGTGTGATGAACCGGACGTGAAAATGCCGGGCGGTTGATAACTGACGGCCGTGTGCGGTGCGGACTGGGTTATTGTCGGGGTCACGCTGCTGCCATCCAACGTGAGCGTGATTTTGCTCACGTTCACCAGGGTATTAAAATCCTTCAGGATAATGTTGATGGGCGCATCGGCGCGGACGTTGCGGCCCTGCGGGAAAAAGTAATCAACATAAGCCACGCCGCTCGTCTTGGTGGCGATACTCAAGTTGTCAATGAAATGGTTATCGGTGGAGCCGCCGGTGCGGGCGCCGAAGCCGAACAGGCTGCCCGCGGTTGGAGTGAAGCCCGTCGGCTGATTCGTGAAGGCGTAAGTGCCGTCGTAGGTCACATCGAGGGCGCCGTCCGGATGCAGCGCGATGACGACATCCACAAACGTGCCGGCACGCAGGCCGCTGAAGGGATACGAGGCGATCTCAACGCCGCCAACCCTGACCCCGATGCCAAGGTAATCCGGCGCGCCGTTGTTAAAGGTGTCGAATGCAACCGTCAGCCCGGTGCCAGCGCCATCTTCGCCAAAACCGGCTAGCGGCAGGTCCGGTGCAAAGTTAAAGCTGAATCCATCCGCGCCGGTGCCGCCACCGACCAGGGCCTTGAATCTTGCCGTGAGACTGACCGGCGCCGTTCCCGTGTCCAGATCGTTGGTGATAATAAACGATCCGGTGCCGCCCGCGGTGGTTGTGAGCTTGATACAGCCGCTGTTCGTGAAACCACCGACCAAATCATTGGTGGCACTGCCAAATACCGCGGTTCCGCTGGGCAGACTGGAATTGAAGTCGGTGGAAAAACTCCCCGCTGATAGTGACGCCAGTGAGGCGAGCCAGCCTATTGCGCCGGCCACGAGGACCGTCGGTTTGCGCGAGAGCTTCTTTTGGCCAAAGATTGGTCGGACCGTCATGCGTGGCTGTGTTTTCATAAATTCGGTTGGTTGGGTTGTTGAGAGGCGTGCGTTCATTCAGGCATTCCCCACGCCGAAGCGGGAGTCGTTTCTCGTCGGAAGAGCGCGATACCCAGAATACTTTAGCATTGGCCAGAACTCGTTATGAACTGAGAGTAAGGGGCAAAGGGCGAACGGGTCAACCATTATGCGCGCAATTCGGCATCACATTTTCATGTTTGGACCGCATCGGCCGTTCCTCTGCGCGCCGGCTGTCGGCACTTAAGACGTCGCGCACGGAGTGCCGTGCCCCTACCTTCAAATACCAAGCTATTCGGAAATCTGTTTTGCCAAGACGTAGCTACCCCAGCCCCAACCAGCGTCCGCCTTGATAAGTTACGAAAGCCAAACCCCACGCGAGGATTGCCATGTAGAGCCATTGGAACAGCGGCCACTTCCAGGAATTCGTTTCGCGCCGGACCACGGCCACCGTGCTGGCGCATTGCAGCGCAAAAACATAAAAGACCATCAACGTCACCCCGGTCAGCGCCGTGTAAACCGGCGTGCCATCAGGACGCATCTGCGACTGAAGGGTTTTCGCCAGGCTCTTCATGCTCGATTCGGAGCTGTCGAAATCACCGACGTTATAGACGGTGGACATGGTACTGACAAAAACCTCGCGCGCGGCAAACGACGCCACGATGCCGATGCCCATCTTCCAATCGAATCCCAGCGGTGCAATGATCGGTTCGATGAAGCGGCCCATCTTGCCGGCGAAACTGTGGCGCAGTTTTTCTCCGGCAATCTCCTCGGGGGTTTGGAGCGTTGGACGGCTGGAGGGTTGGGATGTCTGTTGTTGCATCGCTCCATTACTCCCGTACTCCTTTACCCCGTCCGATTTTCTCGGATACGTCGCCAGAAACCACAGGATGATGTTGATACCCAAAATCACCGTGCCGGCACGGCGCAGAAAGATTTTTGACCGATCCCACATGTGCCGGGACACAACGCGCAGCAATGGGCGTTTATACGGCGGCAGTTCCATGATAAGCATCGGCGTTTCCCCCTTGAGCAAGGTCTTTTTGAAAAGCCACGCCATAAACAGCGCCACGATGATCCCCAATAAATACATTGCGAGCATCGTGAGCCCCGCGAGTTTCAGGAAGCCGAGGATTTTGATGTCCGGGATGCACGCGGCGATGAGCAGCGTATAAACCGGCAGCCGCGCCGAGCAGCTCATCAACGGCGCGACGAGAATGGTCACCAGCCGGTCTTTCGGACTTTCAATCGTCCGGGTGGCCATGATGCCGGGAATCGCGCACGCGAACGAACTGAGCATCGGAATGAAACTCTTGCCGTGCAACCCGACCTTGCTCATCAACCGGTCCATCAAAAAGGCCGCGCGCGCCATGTAACCCGTGTCTTCGAGAAAACCGATAAACAGAAACAGCAGCAGAATCTGCGGCAGAAAAACAATCACGGCGCCCACCCCGGCGATGACCCCGTCCGTGAGCAGACTGTTCAAATCGCCGGGCGGAATCATCCGGCCGACCGTAGTGCCCAACCACGCCACCGCAGACTGCAAGGCCTCCATCGGAATGTTTGCGAAAGTGAAGATGCTTTGGAACATCAGCGTCATCACCGCGATGAAAATGAGCGTGCCCCAAATCTTGTGCGTGAGGACGCGGTCCAGCTTGTCGCTGAAGGTTTCTCCGGGTGGCGCGGTTTCGGTGGTGACAGCGCGTTGGATTTCGGCAACGCGAGCGTAGCGCCATTCGATGGGCGCGCCCCGCCAGTCCACGCCTTGGGCGTCCAGCCGCTTGCGCGCTGCAGCCACGGCTTCCTGAACCTTCGCCGGATAATGCGCGGCGCTCGATGCCAGTGCCCGCTCATTGCTGAGAATCAGCAGCGCTTCCGCCGTCGCTTGCACGCGGCGTTCGTGGAACGTCTCGGCGAGCAAATCGGCGAGTTTCGTCGCTTCGATGCGGAACGGTCCGGGAAACTGGCAGAACTGGCGGGGAGGCTGGTTGATAGTTGAGGGTTGATAGTTGATAGAAAGGTCATCAACCATCAACTTTCCACTATCAACTCGCGCCAGCGTGGCGATGATTCGCTCGCGCAACTCCGGCACGCCCTTGCCGCTGCTGGCCACCACCGGTTGCACGGGCACGCCCAGTATTTCGGCGAGTCTGGCGGCGTCAATTTCGTGTCCGTTGTTCTCGGCCACGTCCACCATGTTCAAAGCGATGATCGTCCGGTGACCGAGTTCGATGACTTGCGTGGCGTAGTAAAGATTGCGTTGCAGATTGGAAGCGTCCACCACGACGACGATCAGGCTCGGCGCCGGCAGTTCCGGCAGCCGGTTGAGCAGAACGTCGCGCGAAATCTGTTCGTCGAGCGATTGCGGGCTGAGGCTGTAGGTGCCCGGCAAATCGAGGACGCGGATGTTCAGGTTCGCCGGTGCGCCGAGCAGCCGGCCTTCCTTGCGCTCGACTGTGACGCCGGCGTAATTGCCCACCTTGGCGCGCAGGCCGGTGAGCGCGTTGAACAAAGTCGTCTTGCCGCAGTTCGGGTTGCCGGTGAGAGCGACATAGGCGGGTGAGCGGGTGAGTGGGTGAGTGGGTGAGTGGGATGGCGACGAGCCGGCGAGCGCGCGGTTGTTTGCGTTGGATTCGTCGCCGGGCATCTGTTGTTGAAGCTGTCGTTCGCGGGAAAGTGTTTTCCCACTCCACGCTTACCCACTCACACACTCACGAGGATTTGCTCCGCCTCATGCTTGCGCAAGGTGAGATTGTAGCCGCGCACTTTGATCTCCACCGGATCGCCCATGGGGGCGAAGCGCACGAGTTCGACGGCCGTGCCGACGAGCAGACCCATTTCCATCAGGCGCGGCCGGCTTTCCAGTGGAAGCTTTATCTCGGCGACGGTCGCAGTGGTGCCCAATGGGACCGAAGTCAGCGGTTGCAGAGCAGGGGAAATGCTCATCGGATTACACCTTCGGCAGCACGGGTTCGACGAGGATGGCTTCGGCCAGTTCTCCGCTGAGAGCGACGCGCGCATTGCAGACCAGACAAATGACGTTGGCCTCGCTGCTGAGGAGTTTGACCTGCTGTTCCTCGCCCAGGCCCAGCTCGCGCAGGCGATCGCTCATTTCCGGGGCCAGGGCAAGATGTTTTACGTTGACGATTGTCCCGGCTTTGACGTGGGAAAGCGGACAAACCGTCGGTCCGGCGCAATGGCCTTCAACGATCTTGCACGACGATGGCTCTTTGTTCACTGGGAGTCAGAGTAGGTTAGGCGCGGGTTGCTGGCAAGACGCGAGTTGGGAAACACCGGCTTGAAGTACAACGCCAGCCGGGGATTCCAGCGAGAAAGGGATAAACTCAAGGAGGCGCGTTGAATGCCGCGGCCTGCAGTTCACCGAAGCTGCGTTGAAACGTCCTTGAGTTTTTGCCAATCCGGCCCGTTAACAGGAGCAGGTACGCTCCCGGCCACCCACCTTTTGGCCCAACCCTTGTCTATGAACCGGTAGATTTCGGCATGACCATCCGCAAAATTGATTCCGTATCCGTACTCGTGCAGCCGGGACGGAAGGTCCACCAGACCGCGACCGCCGCCCACGTCAACCACCATCATTGCGTCATTGATGCTCTTGGGATCCTCATCTATGACAACCCAGGTGGCTGAGGGTTTGATAATGTCAGAATCCTTCATAAAAATTCGGTACAGGCCCAGCGATCCCCCGCTTTGAAGATTCCAGTCTGCGGTATCGCCGAAGTTCCTTCCTGCCAGCCATGCATTCATCGAAACACTTCGAAGAATCGGCGCGTTGGTGCCGCCAACTAAAGCGGTGCGATTGTCCGCCGGGCATTTATAAACGCCGAGTGATTTCACAAAAGGCCAGACCCTGCCTTCCTGAATTCCTCGCGGGTCGGTGCCGCCGTAACCATAAATGCCCGGCGCGCCAGAGCTTTCGGCAGTGCCGTAACACCATGAAAACCAGTCAGGCGAAGGTGGGGGGGTATAATTGATGTATGGATAAGACGCGCAGAGCTTGTCACGATTATCGGTGGAATACATCTTCCATCCGTATGCCAATTGCCTCAAATTACTGATGCAGTAGATACGATGCGCACGAGCTTTCGCCTTGGCCAGCGCGGGCAAAAGCATGGCCGCCAGGATGGCGATGATGGCAATGACCACCAGCAGTTCGATGAGTGTAAAAGCTCCCGCCTCCTTGCTTCGGATGTACGCGATCGCGTTCGCGCGTTCCGGACTTTTCATAATCGCTGTTCTATCCAAGAAACCATACCCTAAAGGCCGGTCCGCTCCAAGCCAATCCTTGCGGTATTCCGACTGGAATTTGCCCGCCGACTGGCGGCGCTGTTGAACCCTCGGGTCCGTTGATTCGAAACTGTTTTACGGAGACAGATGCACCTGCAGACGGAAGTAGCGCTGCGCGGGCGTCTCCGCGCTGGGGATGATGAACGAACCTTCGGTGCCGTTCGCGGTTGGCACATCCGGCAGGACGGTCCAAACGCCGCTGGTCAGGTTTGTCGTGGACGCCAGTTGGTAAATCCGTCCGCCTTGCAACGGGCTGAACGAAATCTTGAGCCCCCCACCGATTCGCTCCGCGCGAAACTCCAACCGGGAAGCGGCGTTGGTCGGATCGGTGGCGAGCACGTACTCCTGATCGGTCGTGTAGCCGTCTCCATCGTGATCCAGCGACACATCTGTCTGTCCTCCGAAGTAGAAATCCGTCCACCACGCCGGCACCGACCCGTCCGGCGGGAAATCCTGTGCGGGGGAATAGGACCAGCGCAGCGCGTCGGCCATTACCACTT
This sequence comes from uncultured Bifidobacteriaceae bacterium, assembly GCA_964574525.1. Lineage (GTDB taxonomy): Bacteria > Verrucomicrobiota > Verrucomicrobiia > Limisphaerales > JADLHS01 > WYBW01. The sequence goes on along the minus strand of CAZNOE010000102.1, from coordinate 3,399 downwards.
TTCCGGATTCGCCCGTGTTGTTGCCAATCGTGGCAAAGCCGTTGGTACCGGCCGCAAAACCCAGGTCCGCCGCCACCAAACGCCAGGCGCCGCCATTGATCGTTTGGTTGACGCTCTCCACCAGACTGGTGCCATTATGGAAGATCGTCACTTGCGTGTTGGTGCTACGGTTGGAGCCGGCGGGATACCAGATATACACGTCGTACTTGGCCGTAACCGGGAGGACAGGCGTATAAGCGGCCCGCGCGCTGGGTGCAAAGCTGGTGGCGGTCTGGGCGAACTGATAAGAGCTGCCGAATTTATCGGGCGAAGACGTGCCGAGCGTCCAGTTTCCGCTGTAGCGCGCTTGCGGGTTGTCCACGACGAAATTCAGGTCGGTCGAGAAGCTGAGGCGTGCCGAGCGAAACACATTGGTGCCGGCGCGAGAGATGGCGCGGAAAAAGTAGTTCGTGTTCGGCACCAGCCCGACCAGCAGGACTGCGTGATTGGTCCGTGGCGTCAGTTCTTCCGGCGAAAAATACTGGTAATTCGTCGTGAAGCCGTACTCAACTTGCGAGGTGGCGTTGATGAGCGTGTCCCAGGTGATGATCGCGCCGGTAGGCCGCGCGCCGACAGCCACGTTAAAGATCTGCGGCGGTGACGGGCCGACGGTCGTGACCGCGGAAGCGGTATTGTTGCCGGTGTTGGCGTCCAATTCCCCCCCTCTGACCACGGCACTGTTGGTGATCGCGCCAGCTTGATTGGGGGTGAGGGTGATGGTGACCGTGGCCGTGGCATTGCTGGCGAGCGGGCCGAGGGCGCAGATGACATTGTTGCCGATGTTGGTGCAGCCGCCTTGCGAAGAAATCGCTGATCCAAACGTGACGCTCGCCGGGAGGAAATTCGTCACCATCAGGACGGAGGCGTTCGTTGGGCCATTATTAAGAACAGTGAGCGTGTAGGTCAATGGGTTGCCCGCCGCCACTGGATCGGGCGCGTCGGTCATGCTCAGCGCCAGATCCGCGCAGGTGGTGCAGGGGGTCACGGTCACGTGGGCCGTGTAAATATCAAAGCGTATTGAGCCGTCGGGATTATCGCCTGTGCTGTTGGAGTTATCGGCCCAGGCTGCATGGAAGCTGCCGTTGTAAAACGTCAGACCGCTGTAATCGCCGTAATCAATCAGGTTATTCGCCGTCCTGGCGCTGGACGTGCCGGGGCCGATGCGCAGGTTTGGGGACCACGTTGCGCCGCCGTCTTCGCTGATCGCAGCGAAGAATTGCGCATCGGTGTTGGCGGCACCCTCCCGGTCGCCGGCCCCGCTGCCGGAGTCGTTGCGGCAATCGTGCCACGACGCGGCGAGGTTGCCGGTGGTGGGATCAATCGCGATGCGCGGCAGGAACTGGCTGCGCGTGGTGGCGTCGTCATTGACGCGCACCGCGGGGCTCCAATTCGTGCCGTTATTGTCCGAGAAGCGCACCATGATGTCGTGGTTGTTGCTCTCGTTCGGGGATTCATCGGCATACATCAGATAAACACGGCCAAAGTGCGCGCTGGCCGGATTGTTGTCCCACGCCAGTCCCGCCTCGGCGTCAACCGACCGGTCGTTTTGCGCCGGGATGAAATCAAAACCGCCCACCCCCGTGGACGTCACAGTTCTTGCCGCCGCGAAACCGCCGGGACCCAAACCGTCCGCGTCCACGTTGATGAGGAGGTTCGCCGGCCCCTGACCGCCGGATGGAGATTCGTACGTCACCATCACCTGTCCAGCAGGGCCGATGCCGATGTCGCCAAACGAACCGTTCGCCGAGCCGGCGGCCGACTGCGCCGCGCTGAACGAACCAATCGCGCCCAAGCCGGTCACCGCCGCCCCGTGCGCCACGATCGGCGTGCCCGGCAGGTTGAAATCCTTGTAAGTGATCCACACAACGGGTGGGGCGCTACCCATGCTCGCCACGATCGTCTCCTGGTCCACGTCATGTCCCACCGCCAGGTTGGAGTGCAGGAAGAAACTCACCCCGCCATTCGTACTGACCAGCACCACAACCGCATCCAGGTTCGCGTTGACGTAACTGATGAACAGATTTCCAAACCGGTCCCACGTCGCGCTCGGATCGCAACACGCCGCGGGCAGGCTGTCCCCGCCATCGGCGATCGTGCCGTCGCTCGGATCGGTGTAACGCCAGGAAGCGCCGGCGTTGGTGCTGTAAACCGCGAAGAGGCCGTTGCCTTCCATGTTCGAGAAAACAAACAGCCGGTTCGGATTCGTCGGGTCCAGGGCGATGGCCGCTTCCGACTGATTACCCGCGAGCCGGCTCGTGTTGACATTCGTACCAACCACCAACGTTGCTGCCGAAACGGATTCGCTCCCGGCGATCAGCAGCAGCGGGACGAGCACCAGCCACGAAACCAAACGAAGACGGCAAACGCAGCGATTCATTTTGAGCGGGCGCAATGCCGCGCTGTGATATTCCGACTGGAATTTGCCCGCCAACTGCCTGCGTGGTTGACGTGCTCGTGCCCGTTGCTTCGAACTGTTTTACGGAGACAAATGGACCTGCAGACGGAAGTAGCGCCGCTCGGGCGTCGCCGCGCTGGAGATGATGAACGAACCTTCGGTACCGTTTGCGGTTGGCACATCCGGCAGGACGGTCCAAACGCCGCTGGTCAGGTTCGTCGTGGACGCCAGCTGGTAAACCCGTCCGCCTATCAGCGGGCTGAACGAGATCCTGAGTCCGCCACCGCTTCGTTCCGCGCGAAACTCCAACCGCGAGCTGGCGCTCGTCGGGTCGGTGCCGAGCACGTATTCGGCGAACGTCGAGTAGCCGTCGCCGTCAGGATCGAGCGTTGCATCCACCGGGCCTCCGAAATAGAAACCGCTCCACCAATCCGGTACCGTGCCATCAATCGGTATGTCTTGGCTCGTGATGTAGGACCAGCGCAGCGCGTCGGCTATGACGACTTTGCCGGATTCGCCAGTGTTGTTGCCAATCGTCGCGAAGCCTTCGGCGCCGGTCGCGAAGTCCGCCGCCGACAGGAGCAACTGCCAAGTGCCGCCGCCGGTGGTTTGGTTCACACTTTTCGTGACGCTGCCGCCGTTGAAGAACAGGGACACTTGCGCGTTGGTCGTGCGGTTTGCGCCTTGAGGATACCAGATGGCCACATCGTATTGGGCCGGCGTGATGATCGCCGGAGTGTAGATGGCCAGCGCGCTGGGCGAGAAGCCGGCGGTGGTGGTGGCGAATTGGTAAAAGGCCCCGTATTTGTCCGGCGAAGACGTGCCGAGCGTCCAATTACCGGAATACTGCGCTTGTGGGTTGTCCACGATGATGGTGACGTCCGTGGAGAAGGCGTACTGGCCCGAAACGATTTCATTCGTCCCGACGTGGGAATGAATTCGGAAAACGTAATTCGTGTTCGGGA
>CAZNOE010000101.1:0-13038 GCA_964574525.1 uncultured Bifidobacteriaceae bacterium | reverse complement strand
AAATAATGATCTCCGGCCAGGCGCACCGGTTGCAGGGCGGCGACATGATTCTCATACCCGCCGGTCAGCCGCACGCGCTCAAGGCGCTCAAGCGCTTCAAGATGATTCTGACGATGATTCGATCGTGAACCCAAATCACCGCGAAGCCATGGCGAAAACCTGCCGGAGATGCGGGATTGGAAATGGGGCGCAAACAAGTAAGCGACAGGCAGAACATGCTCCCACGCATTTACCTCAACCATCGCCTTGCCGTCCATCACCTCCAGACGCGCGTCGCCCTCGCCGTCAATCGTGCGCCTGACCTTGAACAACTCTTGGTGCGCCGTGAACGAGCCGATGCGTGTCTGCAATCAAGCAGCAAGCGCCAGCGTCGAGTTTGAAATCACGTCGAAGGTGTCCGTCCGGGTGTTGTTGATGCGCTCCACGACAGCGTGCAACGCGTCGGGGCTATCCAAGTCCTCGGCGGTTTGAATACCGGCAGGGCGGAACCAACGCGTTTGCAGGAAGGCACCGAGCATTTCTGCGCCGCTTTCGATGGAAAGTCCGCCTTCGGCGTCCGGTTGGGCGCGGGCGGCGAAGTCGGCGGCGCGGGGATAGAGGGTCTTGAGGAGGTCGCGGACTTCGGATTCCTGCGGAGAGGCGGACAATGTCTGGATGACCCGTGCCACATAGAGCGCGAAGCGGGCGCTTTGGGAACTGGGAGCTTCGACGGTGTCGTCAGCATCCTTCGGCAAACCGAGGGCGATGCGAGCACGCTGATCGCCGAGTTGGATGCCGATCCAACCGCCGCGTCCGTAGTGGCGGATTTGCGCTTCGAAATAGGCCGCCGCCCTTTGCGCATCGCCGCTCGCGAGCAGGACAAGGCCGCGGGTTTCCACGAAGGCGGCGAGCAGGTCATCGTCGATCTTGTCTTCGGGCACGTCGAGCAGTGCGGTCGCATGGGCGCAAAGGGATAACCTCAGGGTCGCGTCTTCGGCGCGCTCGGTTTGCCAGAGAGTGATCATCGCCCGTCCCAACCGTTCCGCGACGGTCATTTCCGAAACCGCGCGGTCGTTCTGTGCTTCATCTGCCTGCCCTTGTTGAATTCCCAAGTCTCGTCTGAACATTGTATTTGGTTCGTTTAGAGCCTGCTGCCATTGTTCAGCAATATCCTGTAACAGCTTCCGTGCAACTTGGTCTCCTTCATAAGCCAATTGTCGCAAGATGCTTTCCGCCTCGCCACGAAGCCCTTCATCGCGACTCCTGGCACCACGGATTAACAATACCCGCGCCATCACCCCTCTCGAAGGGCGGTTTGTTGCGTCGAGTTCCAATGCCTCGCCAAGAATCTGTTCAGCGTGAGCCAACTCGTTCAAGTCGATCAGCAAATCCGCCAACCCGGTGCGGCAAAACACGTCTCTCGGAAAATCTTGCCGGGTTTGCTCATACATTCTACGGGCGTCATCAAAACGGCCCATCGCCCGCAACGTTTCGGCTAGTCCATTTCGGCAGACTTCATCACCCGGAAAATGGCTAGCTGCCTCCCGAAGCACTCCCTCAGCTGCGATCAGGTCTCCAGCCTGACGCAGAATGCGACCAAGTTCATTTCTGATAAATGAGTCCCACGGGAACTGATGCCGTGCTTTCCACAGAACGGCGATCGCATCCGCTTGGCGGCGCGCGGTGGAGAGCATCGTCGCGTAGATGGTCCAGGTTTGTGAATCTCGTGGCTGCCATTTCAACGCTTCCTCAACTAACGAAACTGCGAGAGCAACGCGCCCTGTGTCGGCCCGAACGAGGGATGTCGCGAGGCTGTTGAAGGTCTTGTTGAGGAAACCCGAATCCCCTGTTGCTTCCGCATAGACGCGATGGCGGTTGAGGAAAGCTGAAAATTCAGGCGTCTCGCAGTGTTGGGGATTGTTGGAGATCCGCCTAGCCCAGTCTTGCGACTCCGGAATGGGAACACGCCTCGCTTTTCGCACGAGAGCGGTGGCCTCCGGTGTGTTCGGACGCCAGCGGGGAATTCCCGGCAGCAGAGCCGAGAGCCAGTCACGAGCGTTTGATTGCTCATCGTGGTGCGGCAAAATTGGCGCAATGTGTTTGACCCAGTAGCTCTCGGTCCGCCGGTGGCAAACAAGGCGCGCATGGTTTGCTTCCATTTCGCCTGACTGGTTCCCGGTTTATCCGCGAGTTCCACCAATACCTGAAGAAGTCCCTCCGGGACGCCCGAAGATTCGCGATTGGCTTGCTCCGGCATCTTGCGGAAGCCGAGGATGCCGATGCCAAGATACGGTCGCCCGGCCAGTCCTTCGCCAAGGATGAAGCGCCGCCAAAGCGGTGAGAATCGATGGTCGTCCTGTGCGCGGGCGAGAGCGATGAGGTAATCGCCTTCCGGGTCGCGGTCCGGGCCTTCGTAAAAACCATGCAGCCAAAGGCGGAGGCGTTTGTGCTGGCCACGAAGAATCCCGCCCGTCTGCGGAAGTTCCATCGCCGCGATGCCGCGGAAGTATTCCTCAAGGACGGAAACCCAGCGGTGGAGTGAAGTATTCTCCGGCACAGGAGCGAGGATGCGCTTTTCCAGCCAGCCCGCCGCAGCGGTGTCGAGGGCGACATCGCCGGGCTCGAAGAGAGCATCAAGGATTTCGCCGAACGAGCTGGCTGGCTCCGCCCAAGGGAACGACTCCGCGCACGAGCCGGTCGAAGGCTGTGTCGGGTTCACGCGCAAAATCTTCGCGCCAGCGTTGGAGAGCTTCGTTCATGGTTTCGGCACGTCAGAACGATACTGCAAATCCTGCTCCAGCAAATCGAAGTGTCGCTGCCGGGCGTTCGCGAGTTGGGCGTCGGTGACCTCGTCGGTGATTTCGCCGACCATGGCGAAGTCGTCCAAGGTGTAGTCTAGGCGGAAGTGGAGGAGTTCCGATTTGAAGTCCAAGCCGCCCTCCGCAGCGAGGCTGACGGTGACGCCGAATCCAAATGGGTTGCTGCCAGCGGCGGCTTTCGGGAATGGGAAAAAGGCAGCGCCGGGGCCGGAGGCTCCACCGGCTTCAAGCACAGTCGGAATCGCGGCCCATGCTGCGATGTTGGCCTTCCGCGCCGCACGCTCGACGCGGGAGAGATTGTAGCGGCAAAGAACGACGGGGAGCGGTTTGGCGGGTGAACCGGCGAAGTGTGTAAGGCCGAGCACATTTCGCAATTGCGTTGCCCAGTCGGGAGCCGCGAGCAACGGCTCTACTTCGTCGAACGGTGCCGCGAAGGCGGGGCGGGCGTCGCGCCGTTGGTTTAACTCATTCACCCATGAGTCTAATCGGCTGCGATGGTCGTCGCTGAAAGTGCCGGCTTGGCCGGACTGTCGCGAACGAACGAGATTACGGAGTTCCACAGCAAGGTCTGCCTGCGAATCGAAGTCACCCGGAAAACGCTGGTGCAGAGCCTTGAGTGACTCAAGCCGCACCACGTCTTGATGCGATTCGATGGCCAAGTGGTTGTCACTGTTCTCGGCAGCGAACGTGGAGATTTCAAGAGCGCGGCGCAGAGGCCGGGCGACTCTATCGCCGTAGTGATTTCCAAATGTTTCCCACCACGCGAGAACGTCCCATCCTGCCGGAGCAGGGCCGGGTTTCTCAGTCAAAAAGGTTTGTTCGCGTGGCACGGGAAGACGCTCTTCGAGAAGGAAATTCACGGCGGGAGCAGATTCCGCCAACACCGCCGAACGGTGGTGCTGCGGAGAAACCCGGCGAATGGCGTATCACTTTGAAATGCCATAAAGCTGAGTCAGTCTATCGAAGCAGGTACACAATCCGCAAGACTGATGCTCCGGCAGGCTGAAGCGGACTGCCGCCAGATGTCGCCTTTGACTTTCTGAGTGTCTGCCTTTGCCATACGGTATGCGGCTAAGAGTAGCGGAGCGAGCGGTGGTTGCAAAGCGGAGTTTGGCGGAGTTGCGCTTTGCGTTCGCTGAATATAGCGTGTCGAAACTGCTGCTTTAACCTCAGCACAACCAGCGAAATGAAGGGCAAGATTTAAGATTCATGAAACCAACCGACTCCGACCCGGCCGACGTGCGCGGCCAACCCCGGCGCGTTCTCCAAGGCCAAGCCACCGACCGGGCCACGCTGGCCGCAATCGCGCGCCGGGCCATGATCGAGCGCGGCTTGGAGCCGGACTTCCCGCCAGCGGCGCAGCAAGAGTTGGCGGCCATCAGCGGACCGGCTGGCGCGACTGACGACGTGCGCGACCTGCGCGATCGGCTCTGGGCGTCCATTGACAACGACGACTCCCGCGACCTTGACCAACTCACGGTCGCCGAGTCGCTCGCGGGCGGGCGGGTCAGAATCCTCGTGGCGGTCGCGGACGTGGACGCACTCGTGCGCAAGGACTCGGCGATTGACGGTCATGCGTTGCATAACACGACCTCAGTCTATACGCCCGCCGCGATTTTTCCCATGCTCCCCGAGGCGCTGTCCACCGATCTGACGTCGTTGAACGAGGACCAGGACCGGATCGCCATGGTGGCCGACATGGTGTTCGAGGCCGACGGCTCGCTCGCCACGTCGGACCTCTATCGGGCGCGCGTCCGAAACCACGGGAAACTGGCTTACCGCAGCGTCGCGTCATGGTTGGATGGTCAAGGCACGGCGCCCCGGCGAATCGTGGAGACTCCGGGACTCGACGAGAACCTCCGCCTCCAGGACGGCGTCGCGCAGCGGCTCGTGGAACTGAGGCACCGCCACGGCGCGCTCAGCCTCGAGACAATCGAGGCGAAGGCGGTCTTCGACGGCGATGTGCTTTCCGATCTCGATCTGGATCGTAAGAACCGGGCGAAGCAGTTGATCGAGGACTTCATGATTGCGGCGAACGGAGTGACCGCGACCTATTTGGAATCGAAGAAATTTCCTTCCCTCCGCCGGGTTCTGCGGTCCCCGGAACGCTGGGACCGCATCGCGCAACTCGCATCTGGTTTCGGAGACCAGCTCCCCAACGAACCGGACGCCGCGGCCCTCGAAGGCTTCCTCGCCCGGCGACGCAAGGCCGACCCGGAGAAATTCCCAGACCTCTCCCTGGCCGTCGTCAAACTCATCGGGCGCGGCGAGTACGCGCTCGATCTACCCGGCGGCGAGCCGCCCGGGCACTTCGGGCTGGCGGTGAAAGACTACACGCACTCGACCGCGCCGAACCGGCGTTTCCCCGATCTCATCACGCAACGGCTTCTGAAGGCGGCGCTGGCGGGAGCGCCGCTTCCCTATACCATTCCGGAGCTTGCGGAACTCGCGAAGCACTGCACCGAGCAGGAGGACGCCGCAACCAAGGTCGAACGCCGGGTCCGGAAGTCGGCGGCGGCGCTGCTCTTGTCCGGTCGAATTGGGGAGCAATTCGACGCCATTGTCACCGGCGCATCTGACAAAGGCACGTGGGTCCGGCTCTTCCAGCCACCGATCGAAGGCAGGCTGGAGCGCGGGTCGCAAGGTCTCGATGTGGGCGACCAGGTCCGCGTCAAACTGGTCCACACCGACGTCGAGCGCGGTTTCATTGACTTCGCACGCGACTGAACCTTCCTCCATGAGCAACCGTGGTTTGCTAAAGCACAGGGTTCACAAACGAGCGGTGAAGCACAGCAGGAAGCTGTCGCTGTGGAGGCTGTCGGGCTACGTTGGCCTCTGCCTTGGTGCGGTTGTCCTCGCCGTCACGGTACTCATCTTTGTGTTCGGTGGTGCGATCCTCAACCGCTATGGCAAAGAGAAGGCAGAGCGAGCGTTTGCCGAAGCGCATCCAGGGTACGCGCTGCGGATCGGCGCATTGGATTACGCGGTGGGCGCCAATCGCCTGGTCGCTCAATCGGTCACCATGAATGCAACCAACACGACGCTCAAGGTCGGCCGGATTTCGCTGACGGGCGTTCGCTGGGCGCGGCTTCTTTGGGGAACGGCGGCTCTGGCTGATGTCCTCGCCAAGGCCAGTCTGGAAGCGGCGAATCTCGACGCGGAATTCCGCCAGTCACACTACGGGATCCGCTGCGCGCGGTTGCGAGCGTCGGTGCCGGATTCAGAACTGATCGCAGAAGAGACCGAGCTTCGGACGTTGGTCGGAGACGAAGCATTCTTCGCCGCGCACGATTTTCGAACGACGCGGTATCATGTGGTCGTACCGGAGTGCAGGGTGTTGGGCCTGGCGTATGGCGAACTGCTTCAGGGAAAGTCGTACCGAGCCAGCTCGGTCCACTTTTCCCGACCCTCTATTGATGCGTTGGTCAATTGTGACAAGCCGGCGGAGCCGTTCGTGAAGAGTCCGCTCATGGTGCATGAGGCGCTGGCTGCAATCCTGCAACCGGTGCAGGTCGCCAGCCTCAGTATCACCAACGGCTACGTGAAATACTGCGAGCAGGTGGTCGCTGGAGCCGACCCCGGCGTGCTGACGTTCGCGGCGGTGAATATGTCCGTCGAGGGCATCGCCAATCATGGCGAAGCATCGGCCGCTATTCTGCTCCGGGGGCAGGGGGACCTCATGAGCGCCGGAACAATCAAGGTACTAATGACAATTCCGGTCGCTACACCGGACTTCTCGCTCCACTATTCCGGATCGCTCAGCGCGATGGACCTGACCCGCCTGGATGCATTCCTTGACATTGCGGAACACACCCGGATCAAGTCCGGCAGCGCTCAAGAGGCGGCGTTCGAAATCAATGTGACCGCCGGCCAGGCTCGCGGCCGGGTGCGCACGATCTACAGGGATTTGGAAATGGCTTTTCTCGACAAGCAAAGCGGCACCGAAAAGGGGCTCGACAATCGCGTCGCCTCATTCTTCATGAACGTGTTGAAAATCCGGAATGCCAACGCTCCAGACGCATCGGGCGCGATGAAAGAGGGGAACGTAAACTACACGAGAAGACCGGAGGACACGTTTCTGCAATTCTCCTGGTTCGCCCTGCGGACCGGTGTCCTGGATGTCATCAGCCATTGACGCGCGACCTACCTCGCATCAAAGAAATTTCCTTCTCTCCGCCGGATTTTGCGGTCCCCGGAACGCTGGGACCGCATCGCACAGCTCGCGTCTGGTTTCGGAGACCGGCTCCCCAACGAGCCGGATGCCGTGGCCCTCAATGCCTTCCTCGCCCGACGACGCAAAGCCGACCCGGAGAAGTTCCCCGACGTTTCCCTGGCCGTGGTCAAGCTTATCGGAAGAGGAGAGTACGCGCTCGACCTTCCCGGCGGCGAGCCGCCCGGGCACTTTGGGCTGCGGTGAAGGACTACACGCACTCGACGGCCCCGAACCGGCGCTTCCCCGATCTTATCACGCAACGGCTCCTGAAGGCGGCGATGGCGGGAGCGCCGTCGCCCTACACCATCCCGGAGCATACGGGACTTGCGAAACACTGCACAGCGAGGGAGAACGACGCGACAAAGGTCGAGCGCCGAGTCCGGAAGTCGGCGGCAGCGCTGCTCCTATCGAGCAGGATTGGAGAGACATTCGACGGCATCGTCACCGGCGCATCGGACAAAGGCACGTGGGTGCGGCTGTTCAAGCCACCGACCGAAGGCAAGCTGGAGCGCGGGTTCAAAGGTCTCGACGTGGGCGACCAGGTCCGCGTCAAACTGGTCCACACCGATGTCGAGCGCGGTTTCATTGGTTTTGTGCGAGACTGACGTCCCCTCGAGAACAACCCGCTCAAAACGGCCAGACCCGCGGAGTGACAATGGTCGCAACCAGCCACGTGAGTATTGCCATCACGCCGCCGACTTGCAGGTAGTGTTTGAACTCGTACCGGCCGGGACCCATCACCAGGATCGTGCTTTCGTGGGCGATGGGAGTGCAGAACGCGGCGGAAACGCAAATGGCCAGGCCCACCATGAACGGTTTGGGGTCGGCACCGGTTTCCTTCGCCACTTGATACGCCAGCGGCGCCAGGATGATGGCCACGGCGGCGTTCTCGATCAGTTGCGTCAGCACGACGGCCAGCAGCAGGATGATGCCCAGCACCACCGTCGGGTTGATTCCTGCCAGCGCACCGACGATCCCATGCGCCAGACCCGTCGCCGCGCCGGTCTTTTCCAGTGCCACCCCAAAGGGAATCATGCCGGCAACCGTCACCACCGCCTGCCAATCCACCGCCTTGTAGGCATCCTCGACTTTCACGCAATCGAACAAAATCACCAGCATCGCCACCAACGGAATCGAAACCGCCGGGCTGAGCAAGCCGCTCACCGCCGTCGCAATCACGCCGACGAGCAGCGCCATCGTGATCAGCGCCTTCGTTTTGCCCACCGGATGAAACGGCCGCTGGCCGAGGATCATCAGATTCGGGTTGCGCGCCAGCCGGTTGACTCCCGCAAGGTGGCCGAGCAGCAGGAGCGAATCACCGAAGCCCAGCCGCGTGGACATCGGCCGCTCGTGAATCGTTTTGCCGTGCCGGGAAATCCCCATCACCGTGAAGCCGTAGTCGCGGCTGAAGTCCACTTGCTCCAGCGAGCGCCCCGCGTAGTCCGAACGCGGCGCGAGCAACGCCTCGACCGTCACCAGGTCCATGCTCTGCAACATCGGGGCGTCAATTTTCACCTCCTCTTTCAGTTGAAAATCCGGCGACTTCAGCAACTCGCCGATGACGGGCACCGGGCCTTGCATGACCAGCACGTCGCCGGGCTGGAGTTTCAGCCACTTGCGCGCGGGCATCCGGTCCTCGCCGCGGATCACTTCGAGCACAGTCAGATCGGCGCGCTGCGTCCAGTCCAGTTGCTCGAGCGTTTTGCCGACGATGCTCGATTCCGGCGTGACCTTCGCCTCGGTCAAATATTCGCGCGCCAGTTCCTCCGCCTCGCCCTTCCCGGCGCCCGCGGTCGGCAGAAGTTTTCGGCCATAGAAAAAGAAGGACGCCGCGCACGCCGCGAACACTACCGCCGCGATCCGCGTGAAATCGAAGAAGCCCAGCCCCACGACGGCTTGGCCCGCCGCGAGTTGCTGGCGGGCGAAATAATCGCTGATCACGATGTTGCTGCGCGTGCCGATCAAGGTCCATTGCCCGCCGAGCAGCGAACCGTAGGCCGCCAGCAGCAGATAACGCGACGGCGAGAGGTTCTTTTCCTTGCACACCGCCAGGATCAACGGCATGAAAATCAGCACGACCGTCGTGTCATTGACGAACATTGAGGTCAACGTCGTGACCGCCAGCACCGCCGCTTGCAGCAACAGCTCATGCCGCGCACACAGGCGAAACAGCCGCGTCCCCAGGAACTCCGCCGCGCCGGTGCGCACGATCGCCGCGCCGAACACGAACATGGAGACCACCATCACCACCGCCACGCTGCCGAAGCCCGAGAACCCTTCCAGGTACGTGAGGACGCTGCGCCACTGTCCGTCCGGGTGCGGCCACGGAAGAATCAGCGCCAGTGTCACCAGCAGCGCGGTCACGTCCGACCGCAGTTTGCGCTTCCAGAAGAGGTACAGCGCGGCTGCGAGGATCAACGCCAGGGCAATGTAGTCTGCCATCTTATCCATGTGGGCCCAGCCTACGCCAGACGCCGGCATTTCACCAAACCGAATCAACTGGGTCACCGCTTGATGACGACAGCAAGGCGCTCTCAACGAAGCCAGGGACGGTTACGCAAACTCCTGTAGATCCGAAGGCGGGTGAGATTGTCGGCGACGCGTGCGTCGGGGCCCTCGGGCGGCGAATTAAGTTCGACGAGCTTGGGCCAGCTCCCGGAAGCCGGTGCAGCAGGGTTACACCCCTATGGCAAATTCGGTTATCCGTCATGGCTGGACTGTGGGGTGAACACCCCATAGGCACGGCCCGGCCCATCGCGTAACCTGCTCCAGAAAAATGACGGCAAACGAATTGCCATCAAAAACGAAAGTAAAACTATGTCACTCTTATTCACGCCGGTTCTTGCCAATGCCCTCTATATTGGCGGAGGCGGGGTCGGCCTCCTGCTCGTCATCGTCGTTGTGGTTCTATTGGTTCGCCGCTGACCGTTGAGCCATTCCGCCGAAGACCTCACCAGACCACGCGGCTGAGCACTCAATACCACTATGAAAACCTTATTCACAGCGGAAGCAATCTCCAAGGGCGGACGTTCGGGAACCATTCAATCACCGGACCAGTTGCTGAATATCACGCTGGGAAATCCGCTGGAGAAAGGAATCGAGAAACGCGGCCCCAATCCCGAGCTGTTGTTTGCGGCCGCGTATTCCGCGTGTTACCACGGCGCCTTGAGCAACGCGGCCAAAAAGCTCGGCACACCGGTCGAGGATTCCACGGTGCGGGTACTGGTGAGCCTGATCGAGGATGACCAGGGCGGCTACCGCCTGGCGGTGGAGTTGCGCGCGCAGCTCCCGGCAATCAATCGTGACCGGGCGCAACACATCATGGAGGAAGCGCATAAAACCTGTCCGTATTCCAAGGCCCTGCGCGGCGATACTTCCGTCAAGCTGGTGGTGGATTGACCGGTACCCCACTCGAACGTGTCCGGCGCGGAACACTGCCCCAATTTCAACAAGGGGTTAACTTCCAGAAACCCGCAGGCGCGGGAACACTTTTGCCGTCATGTTGGCGGCGAATGAAAACAGACAACCAAACAAAACGAACCGTTATGACCACACTCGAAATCAAAGGCGATTGGAACATCACCAAAGGCAAGCTGAAACAGAAATGGGCCTCGCTTACGGATGATGATCTCCAATACGCCGAAGGCAAGCAGGACGAACTGCTGGGCCGGATTCAGAAGCGCACGGGCGAAACCCGCGAAGCGGTCGAAAAGGCCGTGAAGGAATCCTGCTCCACCTGCGGTTGCAACTAGGCTGCCCGCCGACAAAGGCCGACAGGTTGAGTCCGCCGGGGCCCGTGCCCGCGCAGGAGACCACGCCTGTGAAATCCAGCCGCTCCTTAACTCCGGGCGGCTGGTGCAGTTTTCGACGAAAGTTCACGGTAGGGTTACACCCCATAGCGCAGCGCCAGCCCGGGACGTAGCGTGCTGCCTGCGATAGCACGAAAACCAAACTTGAAACAACCATTATGAAACACAAAGCATTGCTCCTCACATTCCTTTCCGTCGCCGCTTTTACGGTGGGCTGCAATAAACAGGAGACCACCTCTGAACAGATCGACAAGGTCCAGGAAAAAACCAAAGAAGCCGCCCAGGACATGAAGGATTATACCTACGCGCAAAAAGCTGAATTCACCGAAAAAATGCAGAGCCAGTTGGCCGAAATCAACAAGGACCTGGACAAACTGGAAGCCAAAATCGAAAAATCCAGCGACTCAGTCAAAGCCGAAGCCAAACCCAAACTTCAGTCGCTGCGCGAGCAAGCATCCAAGCTGAACAAGCACTTGGACGAAGCCAGGAACGCCACCGAGTCCACGTGGGACAGCGTAAAAGCGGGCTCGAAGAAGGCTTACAGTGAGTTGAAGGATGGTTTCCAAAAAGCACGCCAATGGGTGAGCGACAAGATCGCGCCCTGAACACGAAGGAGAATCTTATGACTAAAACCAAACGTATCACCAACGGTAAGATCGGATTTGTATCATGCACTGCGCTATTGGGAGCGCTGACCGGGTGCGTCGGCTACGTGGAGGGGCCGCATCATGCGAGAGTGTATGCACCGCCCCCACTGGAGTACGTGGCGAGCGGACCCGTGGTGCTGCAGGAGGACTACGTGTATTACCCCGGTTACCAGGTGTATTACAGCGGCCACTCACGCCAATATGTATATCTGGAAGGCAGCGCGTGGGTAACGCGACCCGCGCCGCCGCGCGTCTCGGTTGACGTGTTGTTTGCCTCGCCGTCGGTAAGACTCGATTTCCACGACGCCCCTTCAATTCATCACGCGACGGTTGTCCAGCAGTACCCGAAACACTGGGCGCCGCCAGGCTCGAATCACGGCAACAAGGAAGGCCGCGATGAGGGCCACGACGAAGGCAACAAGAAGGGTAACAAAGGTAACAAGGGGAAGAAGGGACACGACTAGGCATAGACGATAAAGACTTTTCCGAAACGGGAAGTGAGCCAACGCCAGAAACGCAGAAAGAAAATCCCATGAACAAAACAAAACGCTTGCCGCGCAAAGTTGGATTTGTGATTTGCAGTGCGCTCTTAGGAACGCTCGCCGGATGCACAACCTACGTGGATCAGCCGCGCCCTCGTGAAGTATATGTGCCGCCGCCACTGGTGGCGTACGTGCCACCACCAGCGGTAGAAGTGGAGGTCGGGTTCGGGATTCGCGCCGAAAGCGATTTTTATGAGCCGCTCACGCCATACGGTCGATGGGAGGTAGTTGGCTCGCACGGCCGTTGCTGGATTCCGGCACGGGTTGAAGCCAATTGGCGGCCTTATGCCGACGGACATTGGCAGCGCACCGACGCCGGCTGGTACTGGGCCAGCGATGAGCCGTGGGCCTGGGCCACGTATCACTATGGCCGCTGGGATTTCACCGCGCAGTTTGGCTGGTACTGGGTGCCGCAGACGCAATGGGCACCCGCATGGGTCTCCTGGCACGAAGGCGGCGGCTATGTTGGCTGGGCGCCGTTGCAACCATCCGCGAGGGTTTCCGTCGGTGGTTCCGTGGAAGTAAACGTGGCACTCATCGCGCCGCGGGCCTTTGTCTTTGTCGAGCCTCGGCGCTTCTTGGAGCCCGTCCGCCCCGCAACGGTCGTCGTCAATAACACCACCATCATTAACAAAACCGTCAACATCACGAACATCAAAGTCGTGAACAACACCGTGATCAACGAAGGTCCACGCACCCAGATCATCGAACAGGCCAGCGGCCAGCAGGTTCGGGCCGTCCCGGTGCGCGAACTGCGCCGCAAACAGGAGGCCGAAGTTGTCACCCGTCAACGGATCGCGTCACCGGGTCGCGAGAAAAATGAAACGAATGTTCAGACTCCGGTCCGCAGCGAGGCTGCGCCCCGCGAGACGAATGCGCAACCGGAGTCGGAACGACGCGCGAAGCAAGCCGAAGTGTCGGCTCAGGAACAATCGCAACGGCGCGCCAAGGATGCGGAAAAGGCGACTCAAGTGGAATCGCAAAGAAACGCCAAAGGGTTGGAAAAGAAGGCGCAACAGGAGTCGGAAC